>NZ_JBFRLK010000053.1:0-53203 GCF_041469805.1 Vibrio sp. 10N.286.48.C11
TCCTCCTACTCGATTTAGTCGCTGTGTTCACATTCGAACAATTGAGAGATGCCCCCTAGGTCACTAAGAGATATGTTCTGTGATTTTATATAATAATAGTGAATATCTTATATATAAATGAATATGCAACTGATATTCCAGGTGAATGCATTGTTTTAAAAATGTGAGCCAATTAGCGGTTGAATAATATACTCACTTGGTTAGACTTTAACCGTGAAAGCAGCGTTTTAACAAAGACTTGTCTGCTTTCACTACCCCATTTCTTTTTGGATTTCTTAGTTAGCTTGGAGGCGCAAATGAAACATTTCGATTTTATACAGCATATTTGCGCGTCGTTTGATCCGTGTTCTGACATGGTGACTGTTATGTCACAAACATCAGCCATGGCCGATCGAAACACCCAAGATAAACCTAACTAATAGATCCGTATCCTTATTTGGCTGCGGAAAAATAGCAGCTAAGTGAGAAGCCCTCATACTATCTAACACGCTATTTTTCCTCAGTTGACTCAACAACTGGAGAGTTATTATGCGTCACTCAGTATATTTAAAATTAGCAACAGTCCTTATCCGTGCCGATCTTCGTCGTGAAGAGCGCGAATGGCAACGAAAAGTTCGTCGTAGTTCATATGAGCTGCCGTGGAACAATACTCACTTATTAAGAGATATTGGTCTTGAAGCTGACGGTCGACCGATTGGTTTTTCTGAACCAGAAGTCGTCACGATTGAACGTCGAGTACGTCACCTTCGTCGTGTCTTAAGTGCGCGAATACCGACGTAATCTGCGGGGTTGATAGCACCTTTCAACCCCTAAGATAATTAACAGTGATAGTTATGGCGTCGAAAGTGCAAACTTTTGAACTAGAACTGGCCAAAAAAGAGAAGCGCTTGCTTCTCTTTTTTGCTTTTTTAAGCCGAGATCTGTGCTTTTTTAAGTCGTTATCTAGTAAAGAAATAGAGTTCTACTAAGCTATAGAGAGCAAGGGAGGCCGGTTATGCAAAAGCATCAGTTAGACATGTGGTTACATGGAGAGCACAAAGACTCTTATCAAACACCCAAAGTGTACGTTATTGGCTGTTCTGATATTTCAGAATATCTATTGGCGGTGGAGTACAAACATAAGCTAGAACCGGTAAAGCAAGACGGCGAGCCGCTTCACTTTGGATCCTTGGATCAAGTGAAAGAGGAGTTACTCCGGCTCGGCTTTGAAAAGGCGTATCTTCGCTTACACAACGCCTATGATGAGTTTGGTAATGAGCCAAGCCAAAGCTACTGTGATATTGAACTGGCGCTCAAACCTCATTAAGAGGCGTTGGTAGCGAGATATTGATTCTAATTCCAGACTGTTTTTTAACGCACTGATAGTTTTGGCTATCGAGGCTCGATTAAACGATCTATGCGTAATGTGTTGTCAGTAATTTATGGGTGAATTGAGTTCGCAGATAGAAACCACGTGGTTTAGTTTTGATAGGTTTTCCGCTTGCACCGTAAGCTTCCGTTAACACACGACTGTTAGCAGCCTTCGGACGTAAATGCAGTGCTTCACCGTGTCTTGCTGTTATCTGTTCAACATTGCCTAAAACGATCAACTCCATCAGTTCTTCCCAATCTCGCTTCAAGAGTTCGTCTTCAGCTTGGCTAGGTGTCCATAATAATGGGGATCCTACATGCCTCTCTGCTAGCGGGATCTCTCTTTCTCCCTCGACAGGGATCCACAACACCTTAGACAGCTTGTTTCGAACGTGGCTGGTTTCCCAAGTTATGCCTTGCACACCCATCAAAGGAGCAACACACACAAAGGTGGTTTCGAGTGGCTTGCCAGAGTAGCTAATCGGAATGCTTTTTAGCTCGATACCGAGCTTGGCAAAATCTTGTTCTGGCTTACTGCCTGCAGGTGCACCCAAGTGCCATTCCAATAGCTGCCCAACCCAGCCTTTATCACGCTTAAGGTCGTTTGGCATCACCATCTCAGCTTCGTCAGCGAGCTCTTTAAAGGTCATTCCGGCGATGGCATACGCGCGCTCTAACAGCTCTTGTTGTGTTTGTGGTTCTGGTTTCATAATAAAAGGCATGATCAAAAAAATGATTTTATCAGAAGTTATCACCATATGACGACTGGTTAAGAAATGATCTCCTTACGAGAAAAGGGATCAAACTCAGGGTTATCCACAGGACATAAAGGTAATTAATTGAAATATTAATTTAGTGGATAAATAAACAGGGGTTTATGGTGGATAAAATGCTTGCCAAATGGGGTTCAAAATGAATCTTTCACTTAGTAGTGTGGATAAACATCGGAGTGGTTGATCTTTAACCATGTCAGGTTTCTGAAAGATCTTTTACATTTCTAATGTTTTTTAAAACTAGAATGTTATTTTAATTTACTGATTTATATAATAATAAAATTATTTTGACTGATTTGTTGTTTTTGGTGTTGATGAATCTATGGATTAAAAAAAACGATTGCGGGTAATTCTTCACATAGTTATTCACAGAAAAGGTGAATAAATGTGGTCTATGTCTCACTATTGTGTGGGTAACTAGAATTTGAGCAAAACTTATCCATATTCCTAGTTATTATTCATAAATATAGCGCTTATCACGTCACTAAGTTTGCTCCGATTGGGGATATGTGGAAAAATCAGAGTAATTAAAAATTTAGATAGAGGTTGGCCAGTGATAGATGGCGATGGTTACCGATTAAATGTTGGTATTGTAATCTGTAACAACCATGGTCAGGTCTTCTGGGCTAAACGATACGGGCAACATTCATGGCAATTCCCTCAAGGGGGAATAGATGAAGGTGAGACTCCGGAACAGGCAATGTACCGCGAGTTGTATGAAGAGGTTGGCCTTACTAAAAAGGATGTAAAGATCGTCGCGACAAGTCGTCATTGGTTACGCTACAAGCTACCCAAACGACTGGTTCGGTGGGATTCTAAACCTGTCTGTATTGGACAAAAACAGAAGTGGTTCCTTTTGCGCTTAGATTGCGATGAATCGCATATCAATATGCAGCGTGGAAGTACACCTGAGTTTGATGGTTGGCGTTGGGTGAGTTACTGGTACCCAGTTCGACAAGTTGTTTCTTTCAAGCGAGATGTTTACCGTCGAGCGATGAAAGAGTTCGCATCTTTAGCAATGCCGTTTAAAGAGCGAAAAATAAAAGGAAAGCGCAAATTGCGTAGAGGTTAAGCATGCTCAGTCAACTAAGGGAAATAGTTGAACACGTATCAAGAGTTGAAGATGTGTCGACGGCTCTTGATATTTTGGTTAAAGAGACATGCAGTGCGATGCAGACGGAATGTTGCACCGTGTATTTGGCAAATAATGATATGCAGCGCCTTGAGTTGATGGCAACTCAAGGCCTGATCTTCAAAGGCAATAGCATTCACATTGGTTTTGACGAAGGTCTGGTTGGCCTTGTTAAAAGAAGTGCTGAACCTATCAACCTTGCACAAGCGTCTGCTCACCCTGCTTATAAGTTTTTTCCAGAGCTTGGAGAAAACGTCTATCACTCTTTTCTCGGTACTCCGATTATCCACCGCAAGCAAGTGCTCGGTGTATTGGTCATTCAACAGAAGACCCCACGTTTATTTAGTGAGATGGAAGAATCCTTCCTTGTCACGCTCTCTGCACAACTTGCCGTTATTGTGGCGCACGCCCAAACTCAAGGCCATTGGCTGTTAGAGCAACAGAAGCTACCGGCTACTAAAGGTATTGCAGCTTCATCGGGCGTGGCGATTGGTGACTTATGGTGGGACAACACTCAGCCTGAACTCACCGATGTTTATCCTGCTTCGACGCTCAATATAGAGAGAGAGCATGAGTTGTTGGCGGTAGCGGTTGAAAACGCCCTCAATGACTTTAAGCGCATGCGAAAGCGCTTAGATAGCGAAATCAATAAAGATGCGTTGGCGATCTTTGACCTGTTTACTCACTTACTCAACGATCCTATGCTGCGTAAGGATCTAAAAAGCCAAATCCAGAAAGGCGATAAAGCCGATTGGGCACTAAGACAGGTTGTAGAGAGTTATTCTAATCGCTTTGCTCGTATGTCGGACGTGTATCTTCGTGAGAGAGCACAAGACATCCGAGAGCTCGGACAAAGGCTGCTCTATTTCCTCCACAACTCTGAACATGAACTTCGCACGTTAGATAAGCCGATTATCCTAGTGGTTCGTGAGTTAACCGCTTCGGTATTAGCGTCTATTCCCAAAGAAAAGCTCTTAGCGGTGATTTCCTTGGAAGGGGCGGCGAACTCGCACGCAGCGATTTTATCTCGAGCGCTTGGCATACCTTCCGTCATGGGGGTAAACCTCAACCTAGCTCAAGCTAATGGCAAGCGAGCGATTGTTGATGGGTATAGCGGTGAGATCTTTATTGAGCCGACTAAAAGCCTGCTCAAAGAGTATCGAGGGCTGATTCTAGAAGAGAGTGAGCTCTCCTCTATGGTCAATCGCGAGCTGTACCTACCGGCAAAAACGCAAGACAACAAGCAAGTCGAGATTCTGCTTAATGCGGGTTTAAGTGCAGACACTAACATCGCTATCAACCAAGGCGTTGATGGCGTAGGGCTGTATCGAACTGAAATTTCTTTCTTGTTGCAGCAAAGATTCCCGTCAGAGGATGAACAATTCAAGCAGTATCGTTCTGTACTGGCAAGCTACCCAGAGAAACAAGTGGTGATGCGTACACTCGATATCGGTGGTGATAAGGCCTTACCGTATTTTCCTATCGAAGAGGACAATCCATTCCTTGGTTGGCGTGGTATTCGGTTTACGCTCGATCATCCTGACATCTTTATTATTCAGTTACGTGCCATGCTACGTGCGAGCTGTGAAAGCCATAACTTGAGTATTTTGCTGCCGATGATCTCTGGTGCACAGGAGTTGGATGACGCGCTACAGTTGATTGAACAAGCGTATGATGAAGTGCATGAGCTTGATAACCGAGTGCGTATGCCTCGCGTTGGTATCATGATTGAAGTGCCATCCATGCTGTACATACTGCCGCTGATTGCGCATAAGGTCGACTTTGTTTCAGTCGGTACCAACGACTTAACCCAATATTTATTAGCGGTTGATCGGAACAATTCACGAGTATCCGATGTCTATGAATCAATGCACCCTGCGGTGATCATGGCATTAAAACAAATTCATGATACTTGTAAGCAATATCAATTACCTGTTTGTATTTGTGGCGAGTTAGCCGGTGACCCGATGGGCGCGCTGCTATTGATTGGATTGGGGTATGAGACGTTAAGTATGAATACCTCGAATGTCGCAAGAACCAAATATTTGATTCGTCAATCGAACTTGGCTGAATTACAGGATTTGGCAAATAAGGCACTTTCAAAACCGTATGGTAGTGACATCTATAGTATGATGCTGAACTATTTCGAAGAGCGTGAATTTACAGGCTTCATTCGAGCAGGTAAAAAATAGGATTTAACGTGTCATATGAACTGATAGGCTTGTTAGCGGGCCTTGGTGCTATTGTTGGTGTTTTAGCAGGCTTGCTAGGCATTGGTGGTGGTTTGCTGGTTGTTCCTGCCTTACTGTTTTTGCTTCCTAAAGCGGGTATCCCCCAAGAGTTTGCGATGCAAATGGCATTGGCTACTTCGCTATCAACCATCATCGTTACGTCGGGATCGTCTGCGATTAACCATCTAAAGTTGGGTAACGTAGAGATGTTTGTCGTTAAATGGTTGATGCCAGGTGTGGTGATAGGTGGCTTCCTCGGCTCTTTCGTGGCCGATGTAATTCCAGCTCAATACTTACCAAAAGTCTTTGGTGTGATTGTTTTGGTGTTGGCGTTGCAAATGCTATTGTCGATTCGCTCCAAGAGCCAAAAATCGATGCCGGGTTCAGCTAAAACCGTGTTGTGTGGCGGCGGGATTGGTTTGGTATCAAGCTTAGCGGGCATTGGCGGTGGGTCTTTATCGGTACCTTTCCTTAACCATCACGGTGTGGAAATGCGTAAAGCCGTCGGCTCATCTTCGGTATGCGGTTGTGTTATCGCGATTTCGGGAATGCTAGGTTTCATTTGGCATGGATCTTCTGTCGATGATCTTCCTGCGTATAGCTTGGGTTATGTTTATCTACCGGCTTTGATCGCGATATCTTGTACCTCAGTTTTGACCACTCGAGTGGGTGCGAAACTGGCCACTCAATTGCCAACCCCTGTGCTGAAGAAATTCTTTGCGGTATTTTTAATGTTTATAGCAGCCACAATGCTGCTGTAGTGTCTTTTCTGTTAGTCATTGAGCTAACCGTTAATCAATTTAGATAGAGAGCCAAGTATGTCTCAGGGTTTTATCGAATTCCCAAATATCGATCCTGTTCTTATTGAACTAGGACCAATCTCAGTTCGTTGGTACGGCCTAATGTACCTTGTCGGTTTTATGTTTGCTCTTTGGTTAGCAAATCGCCGAGCTGATCAACCGGGTAGTGGTTGGACTCGAGAGCAAGTATCAGACTTACTGTTTGCTGGCTTTCTAGGTGTGGTGTTGGGTGGTCGTATTGGCTACGTACTTTTCTACAACTTTGACCTTTTCCTAGCAGACCCACTGTACCTATTTAAGGTATGGACTGGCGGTATGTCTTTCCACGGTGGCTTGCTGGGTGTTATCACCGCAATGTTCTGGTATGCGAAAAAGAATGGTCGCACCTTCTTTGGCGTGGCAGACATGATTGCACCACTCGTCCCATTTGGTTTAGGTATGGGCCGTCTAGGTAACTTCATGAACAGCGAGCTTTGGGGCCGTGTGACTGATGTGCCATGGGCGATTGTGTTCCCTAACGGTGGTCCACTTCCTCGTCACCCATCTCAACTTTACGAGATGGCGCTTGAAGGTATCGTGCTGTTCTTCATCTTGAACTGGTTTATCAAAAAGCCGCGTCCTCTTGGTTCTGTATCAGGGTTATTCCTAGCTGGATATGGTACATTCCGCTTCTTAGTAGAATACGTACGTGAACCTGATGCTCACCTAGGTTTGTTCGGTGGATTTATCTCTATGGGACAAATTTTGTCACTGCCAATGGTTATCATCGGTGTGCTGATGATGGTGTGGGCATACAAGCGTGGTCACTACAAAGACGAATTACCACAACAAACGAAGTAAGGAATTGGTGTGAAACAGTATTTAGATCTCTGTCAGCGTATCGTTGATGACGGTACTTGGATTGAAAATGAACGCACGGGCAAGCGTTGCCTAACCGTGATCAATGCTGACCTTGAATATGATGTTGGTAATAACCAATTCCCACTGGTAACAACGCGTAAGAGTTTTTGGAAAGCCGCAGTTGCTGAGCTGCTTGGCTATATCCGTGGTTACGACAATGCTGAAGATTTTCGTAAGCTAGGGACTAAAACTTGGGATGCGAATTCTAACCTGAATGAAGCATGGCTGAATAACCCTTACCGCAAGGGTGAAGATGACATGGGCCGTGTTTATGGCGTTCAAGGACGTGCATGGGCAAAACCTGACGGCGGTCATATCGACCAACTGAAGAAGATTGTTGATGATCTAACTAACGGTATTGATGACCGCGGCGAGATCTTAAACTTCTACAACCCAGGTGAGTTCCACATGGGATGTTTGCGTCCGTGTATGTACAGCCATCACTTCTCACTACTTGGTGATACTCTGTACCTAAACAGCACTCAGCGCTCTTGCGATGTACCCCTAGGCCTGAACTTCAACATGGTTCAAGTGTATGTCTTCCTAGCTATCATGGCGCAAATCACGGGTAAGAAAGCTGGCGTGGCTTACCATAAGCTAGTAAATGCTCATATTTACGAAGATCAACTTGCACCTATGCGTGATATCCAGTTAAAGCGTGAGCCGTTAGCTGGCCCAACATTCCATATCAATCCTCAGATTAAGTCTCTAGAAGATTTGGAAACATGGGTAACGATGGATGACTTCTGGGTTGAAGGTTACGAATGCCACGAAGCGATTAAGTACCCATTCTCGGTTTAATCTCACTCGCTTTGTTTGATTGAAAGGCTGCCTCTGTGCAGCCTTTTTTGTATCTAAGTTACAGTGACGAGTAATCGAGATTCGAAGAGCAGAGAAATCATATGCTGTGTGATGCTTTATGTTACTCGTATACTCTCAACGCGCATTGGCTCTTTCTCTTCGATACTCGCTTACACGCATCTCGAATCTTTTTTCGATTCATCATTCCCTAGACTGACGAAGGAAGGAGTTGGGAGTCTCTTTCGTGGTGTGTTTGTGGGATTCCCTATCACGCTCGTTCCTCGCTGTAGGGAATGACGGAAATATATAGATGCGGGTAAACGAGATGCGGGATACGAAGAGCTAGAACGGACTTCTTTGGTGAGTAATGCTTACCTTACCGATTTACTCTTATATCGTATCAGTTTCAGCTCTTGTCACAAGCTTACTCATATCTCGAATTTGATTTTAGCTCTTCGTTACTCGTTTACCCGAATCCCGTATCTGCTCTTAAAAAGAAAAAGCCCGCAACCTAGGAGGTAGCGGGCTTTGCTATAAGCGATGTTTATTTTGCTATTAAGCGGTAAGAGCTAACACGCTACCAGGCAGTACAAGGAATACCGCAACAAGGTAACCAGCCACTACAGCTTTGTTCTTCACAGCCATGTCTGAAATCATGTCTGCCGCTTTAACTGGAAGTTCACGTAGGAACGGGATACCGAAGATGAATACCGTTGACATGATGTTGAACACCAAGTGTACTAGAGCAATTTGTAGTGCGAATACTGCGAACTCACCAGACACTGCTGTAGCTGCAAGTAGAGCCGTAATACATGTACCGATGTTTGCACCCAGAGTGAATGGGTAAACGTCACGTACTTTAAGAACACCTGAACCTACTAGTGGAACCATCAAGCTTGTTGTCGTAGAAGAAGACTGAACAAGGATAGTCACGATAGAGCCAGAAGCGATACCGTGGATTGGACCACGACCGATTGCGTTCTTTAGAATCTCACGAGCACGACCAACCATTAGGCTCTTCATCAGCTTACCCATTACAGTAATAGCTACGAAGATAGTTGCGATACCTAGAGCGATAAGCATGATGCCGCCAACAGTGTCGCCAAACGTTGATAGTGGTTCTTTAATCGCACTTACAACAGGCTTAGTGATTGGCTTGATGAAGTTAAGACCACCCATGCTCATATCACCTGTTGCTAGCATCGGTGATACTAACCAGTGAGAAATTTTCTCTAGAATTCCAAACGCCATCTCTAGTGGTAGGAAGATAGCAACGGCTAATAGGTTAAAGAAGTCGTGGATTGTCGCACTTGCGAATGCACGTTTGAACTCTTCTTTACAACGAACGTGACCAAGGCTAACTAGCGTATTGGTTACCGTAGTACCAATGTTAGCACCCATGATCATAGGAATTGCTAGCTCAACAGGTAAACCACCTGCCACAAGGCCAACGATAATTGAAGTAACTGTACTTGATGATTGAATAAGCGCTGTTGCTACTAAACCAATCATTAAGCCTGCAACTGGGTGTGAAGCAAATTCGAAAAGAACCTTTGCTTGCTCGCCTGTTGCCCATTTGAAGCCTGTACCAACCATTGAAACTGAAAGTAATAGTAGGTAAAGCATGAATGCCAAGTTAGCCCAGCGTAGCCAACGAGTAGTGCTCGAGATAGGCGCTGCTGCAGTAGTAGCTTGGTTCATAATGTTTTCTCCATTGGACCGTTTAAGTCTGTGTTTGGTCTGTTTGTTTAATCTGAGCGTGATGTTAGAGGGGAAATATTTCAGTAATATTACATTTTGGTTTAGGTGCGACTTTTTTGTGATGATTTACTCTTTAAATATTCCAATTGCTAATGTGGTTGTTTTAAGTTGTTGTTTTAAATTGTTTTTTAATGGAAATTCTATAGGTGATATAGATCTTAAAAGTTAGAAAAAAATTGAAAATAATCGATGAAATATTACATTATGAAATCAGACACTTCGAAAAAATAAGTGGTAAATCTATGTTTGGTTAGGTTTTTCCGAGTTTGTTGAGTGGCGGTGTCATATTTGATATAAAAGGGTATCTACTCTTTTATTACGGCACATCTATGTCGCATCTCAACTACAACCATCTGTATTACTTCTGGATGGTTTGCAAGCAAGGCTCTGTTACTAAAGCTGCAGAAGCCCTATTCCTAACACCACAAACGGTAACGGGGCAGATAAAAGCCTTAGAAGAACGCATGGATGGCAAGTTGACCAAGCGTAATGGCCGAAGTGTTGAGCCTACAGAGCTTGGGCAACTGGTCTTTAAATATGCCGATCGTATGTTTGGCCTGAGTTACGAGATGCTGGACATCGTGAATTACAGCCAGCACTCCAATATTCTGTTTGATGTTGGCGTCGCGGATGCGCTCTCTAAAAGACTCGTCAGTAAGATACTGATGTCGACCATCCCTCCAGATAACAGCATTCACTTGCGCTGTTTTGAATCGACCCATGAAATGCTACTTGAGCAACTCTCTCAACATAAGCTCGATATGATTTTGTCTGACTGTCCGGTGGACTCTAGTCAAAGCCCGGGCCTGTTCAGTAAAAAGCTGGGTGAGAGTGGAATGAGCTTTTTTAGTTCAGGTCAGGTTGAAGGGGTTAATTTCCCTGCTGTATTGGAGCAAAGAAAGCTTTTGATCCCTGGCAGCCGAACCTCAATGGGTCGTAAAGTGCTGCAATGGTTTGATAGACAAGGGCTTAAGCCAGATATTTTAGGTGAGTTTGATGATGCCGCATTGATGAAGGCTTTTGCTCGTTACCATCATGACGTAATATTTTTAGCACCGACGATTTATATGTCTGAAGTGGAAGACGACACATCACTGCAACTATTAGGCGGTATTGAAGAGTTAAAAGAGGAGTACTACGTCATATTTGCTGAGAGGATGATCCAACATCCAGCAGTAAAAAACGTATGTGACGCAGATTTTAGCAAATTGTTCGAGTGAGATAGTTTGTTAATGAATTGATATCGATTATCATAACTCCGCAATATGCCGGAAATACTGATAGCCCGTAGTTGGCGTAAAGGTTGTAGGGAGCCAAACTATGAACTTAAAAGAGATGGAGAAGAACTCAGCACAAGCTGTGATTCTACTCAAAGCCATGGCTAACGAGCGTCGCTTACAGATTTTGTGCCTATTACATGGCACTGAACTGTCGGTTGGGGAGTTGTGTGGCAAGTTGGAACTGAGTCAGTCTGCTTTATCTCAACATCTTGCTTGGTTGAGAAGAGATGGTTTGGTCGAAACTCGCAAAGAAGCTCAAACTGTGTATTACACATTGAGTAGTGAAGAAGTAAAAGCGATGATTAACCTACTGCATGGTATTTACTGCAAGTAGCTTATTGCTGGTGGGAGGGGGATTTCTTATCAGCGATAGAATGACACAAGGAAGTGTTAGCATTTCACATTGAACGTTAGTGTTTACCTATCTATCTACCTATCTACGTACCAATTTGCTTCTCTATTTATTTTTCTGATTGTTTGTTTTATCTATCTGCTTAAATTGTTTATCGGTCAGAAAAACGGCTGTTAGCACGTAAAATAAAAGCGTTACTCAAAATTTAGATATAAAAAAACCGGCCTAGGCCGGTTTTTTTCGTTTTGCGTTGTAATCAAATTTCTATTAAAGAGCTTTGATTGCAGCAGCGAAACGAGACTTATGACGTGCAGCTTTATTCTTATGAATAAGGCCTTTAGTCGCCATACGGTCAAGAAGTGGTGTAACTTCTACAAGAGCAGCAGTTGCAGCTTCTTTATCACCAGCTGCGATAGCTGCGATAGTCTTTTTCATGTAAGTGCGCATCATAGAACGACGGCTAGCATTGTGCTGGCGACGTTTCTCAGCTTGGATAGCGCGCTTCTTAGCAGATTTACTGTTTGCCAAGGGTCTAACTCCCAAAAACTTAGTTCGGTGACAATTTAAGGGCGAGGACTATCCCTCATTAGCGCTTAATTGTCAAATGATTTGTGCAAAAACCAATCGTAGCCAAACAAACTTTGGTATGGAAAGGTCATCGCGGTTAAGATGGCGGGGATTCTAACAGCATTTTTAGACCAATGCTAATAAATATGCTTCTTAGGACAGGATAGTATTTATCCTCGCTTGAAAGTAATCAACCAGTGTCAGAGGTTTCTGTGAGTAAACGACTATTAAAGTCAGGCCTGATTGTCAGCGCAATGACTTTTGTTTCCCGTGTATTGGGGCTAGTACGTGATGTAGTAGTAGCAAATTTGATGGGGGCAGGAGCGAGTGCCGACGTATTTTTCTTCGCTAATAAAATTCCTAATTTCTTACGTCGACTTTTTGCAGAAGGTGCGTTTTCTCAAGCGTTTGTTCCTGTATTAACGGAATATCACGCCGCAGGTGATAAAGATAAGACACGAGATTTAATTGCTAAGGTGTCGGGGACGCTCGGGGTTTTAGTTTCTATTGTCACCGTCATCGGGGTATTGGGCTCTGGCGTGATCACCGCGATGTTTGGTGCGGGTTGGTTTATCGACTGGCTAAATGATGGCCCATCAGCACCCAAATTTGAGCTAGCGAGCTTTATGCTCAAGATTACCTTTCCTTATTTATGGTTTATCACCTTCGTCGCTTTATCTGGTGCCATTCTTAATACATTAGGTAAATTTGCGGTCTCTTCTTTTACTCCTGTGTTCTTGAACGTGATGATCATAGGCGCTGCATGGTTTATCTCACCTAATTTAGAACAACCAGAAATTGGTTTGGCTATTGGTGTGTTTCTTGGTGGCTTAGTCCAATTCCTTTTCCAAATGCCTTTCTTGATCAAAGCGGGTGTGTTGGTTAAGCCGAAGTGGGGATGGAGAGACCCGGGTGTGGTTAAGATCCGCACATTAATGATCCCTGCTCTGTTCGGTGTATCGGTCAGCCAAATCAACTTATTGTTTGATACCTTTATTGCCAGCTTCCTCGCAACAGGCTCTATCAGTTGGTTGTACTACTCAGACCGACTGCTTGAATTTCCTCTCGGTTTATTCGGTATCGCGATTGCGACTGTGATTCTTCCTGCTTTGTCTCGTAAACACGTAGATGCTCAAGGGGAAGGGTTCGCGCATACCATGGATTGGGGCGTGCGCATGGTGTTGCTGCTTGGTATTCCTGCGATGTTAGGTCTTATCGTTTTAGCTAAACCCATGTTGATGGTGCTATTTATGCGTGGTGAGTTCTCTCCACACGATGTACAGCAAGCATCGATGTCATTGGTAGCTTACGCATCAGGCTTGCTTAATTTCATGCTGATTAAAGTTTTAGCTCCGGGCTATTACTCTCGCCAAGATACCAAAACACCGGTTAAGTACGGCATTATCGCTATGGTGACCAATATGGTGTTTAACGCGATCTTTGCTTGTTTTTATGGCTATGTGGGTTTGGCGATTGCGACGGCACTGTCTGCCTTTGTGAATATGGCCTTGTTATATCGAGGATTGCACCTTGCGGGTGTGTATCAATTAACTAAGACAACCTTGTTGTTCAGTGCCAAATTAATTATCTCAGGTGTGGTGATGGTAGCGGCTATTTTATGGCAGCTGGATAATATGCAACATTGGCTTGAATGGAGCTTTAGCCAGAGAGCGCTGACATTAACTGGCTTGATTGGACTTGGTGGCTTTGTTTATATTGTTTCGGTACTGATTTTAGGTATCCGAGTAAAACATTTAAAAGCAGCGACAGATTAATACTGATTAGTATATAATCCGTCGGTTTCACACAATAAATGATGCAAATAACAGGTTTTAGCTGATCATAATGGAACTGATCCGAGGTATACACAATATTAAAGCGCAGCATCATGGCTGTGTATTAACCATAGGTAACTTCGATGGTGTTCATTTAGGACATCAAGAGGTTTTGAGTCAGGTTTCTAAACAAGCTGCAGCATTAGGGCTACCTTCTGTTGTTATGACGTTTGAACCGCAGCCTATGGAGCTGTTTGCCCGAGATAGAGCGCCAGCACGTTTAACTCGTTTACGAGACAAATACGTGCAACTGAGTAAGCTAGATATCAGTCGCTTATTGTGTGTTAATTTTAATCAGTATTTTGCAAGTTTATCCGCGGAAGCATTCATTAAGGATCTTTTGGTTGATAAGCTTGGTGTGAAGTTCTTGGTGGTTGGTGACGATTTTTGCTTTGGTAAAGGTCGTACCGGTAATTTCGCTATGCTCAAAGAGGCGGGCGAGAAGTACGGTTTTGAGGTGGTCAGCACCCAAAGCTATTGCTTAAACCAATTACGAGTAAGCAGTACTGAGATACGAAATGCATTAGCGGTCGATGACTTGGCTGCAAGTGCTACCATGTTAGGACGTGATTACAGTATTAGTGGTCGAGTGTCCCATGGTCGAAAACTAGGGAGAACTATCGGTTTCCCTACCGCTAATATTCCATTAAAGCGTTGTGTTTCTCCTGTATCGGGAGTGTATGTTGTTGAAGCTTTGGATATCGACGGTGTTCCTGTCGGTGGCGTTGCTAATATTGGACAACGACCAACAGTTAATGGGGTAAGGCAGCAATTGGAAGTGCATTTTTTTGACTTTAAAGCCAATTTATATGGTAAACAGTTAGAAGTACGACTTTTGCACAAACTGCGCGACGAGATAAAATTTGAATCGTTCGACGCACTAAAGAATCAAATAGAATTGGATGCTGAAGCCGCAAGGGTGTGGCTGCTTCAGCTAAAGAATTAATCGGATGATTCCACCGATTAACATAATGTCTAACTTCGCCCAATATAACGGAATTAAGAATCGATGAGTGATTATAAAGATACCCTGAACTTACCAGAAACAGGGTTCCCAATGCGCGGCAATCTGGCAAATCGTGAGCCAGAAATGCTGAAGCGTTGGTACAAAGAAGATCTTTACGGCGAAATCCGTAAGGCAAAGAAAGGTAAAAAATCTTTCGTACTGCATGATGGCCCTCCATACGCGAACGGCGATATTCACATTGGCCACGCGCTGAATAAGATTCTTAAAGACATTATTATCAAATCTAAGACCCTTTCTGGTTTTGATGCACCGTACATCCCTGGTTGGGACTGTCACGGTCTTCCAATCGAGCTAATGGTTGAGAAGAAGAAAGGTAAGCCTGGTCAGAAGATTTCGGCGGCTGAATTCCGCGAAGAGTGTCGAAAGTACGCTGCGGGTCAAGTTGAAGGTCAGAAAGAGAGCTTCAAACGTCTTGGCATCATGGGCGAGTGGGACAAACCTTATCGCACTATGGATTTTGGCACAGAAGCGAACATCATTCGTTCTCTTGGCAAAATCGCAGATAAAGGTCACCTTCTTAAAGGTTTCAAACCCGTTCACTGGTGTACTGATTGTGGTTCTGCTCTGGCTGAAGCTGAAGTTGAATACAAAGATAAAGTTTCTCCATCTATCGATGTGAAATTTACAGCAGCTGACGAAGCGGCGCTTCTAGAGAAATTTACTCTAGCTGAAGGTCATGCGGGTCAAGGCGAAATTTCTATCGTTATCTGGACAACAACACCATGGACTCTGCCTGCTAACCGCGCAGTATGTCTACGTGATGATCTTGAATACGTGCTTATCCAAGTTGAAGCGAATGGCGACCAGCCTGCTCAACGTATCGTTGTTGCTTCTGAACTAGCAAAAGACGTAATGGATCGTGCAGGTATCGAGCACTTCCACAACCTTGGTTTTGCTACAGGTGCTGATCTTGAGCTTTCTCAGTTCAACCACCCGTTCTACGACTTTACTGTTCCTGCAGTTCTTGGCGATCACGTAACAACAGATTCAGGTACTGGTGTGGTTCACACTGCGCCTGGTCACGGTCAAGAAGATTTCGTGGTTGGTAAAAAGTACAACCTAGAAATCGCTAACCCAGTTGGTTCTAACGGCGTTTACCTGCCAGATACAGAGCTATTTGCTGGTCAGCACGTATTCAAAGCGAACGACTCTGTTTTAGAAGTTCTAAAAGAGAAAGGTGCACTTCTGCATCACCACGCTTACGAGCACAGCTACCCACACTGTTGGAGACACAAAACTCCAATCATCTTCCGCGCAACACCACAATGGTTCATCTCTATGGATCAAGCTGGCCTACGTGCTAAAGCACTAGAGTCAATCAAGAGTGTTGAGTGGTTGCCTGAATGGGGTCAAAGCCGTATCGAAGGCATGGTTGAAGGTCGTCCTGAGTGGTGTATCTCTCGTCAACGTACTTGGGGTGTGCCAATTGCTTTGTTTGTTCATAAAGAAACAGCAGAACTTCACCCAGAAAGCCCAGCGCTTATTGAAAAAGTTGCGAAGCTAGTTGAAGAGAAAGGCATTCAAGCTTGGTGGGATGTAGACGCTGCTGAACTTATGGGCGCAGAAGACGCTGATAAGTACGAAAAAGTAATGGATACGCTAGACGTATGGTTCGACTCAGGTGTTACGCACTTCTCTGTTGTTGATTCTCGTGAAGAGTACAACTTCCCGAACGAAGAGCGCACTCACAGTGCTGATCTTTACCTTGAAGGTTCAGACCAACACCGTGGCTGGTTCCAGTCTTCTCTAATTTCATCTATCGCGATGAAAGACGAAGCACCGTACAAGCAAGTACTAACGCACGGTTTCGTAGTGGATGGTAACGGCCGTAAGATGTCTAAATCTATCGGTAACGTTGTTGCTCCTAAAGACGTAACCAACAAGCTAGGTGCAGATATCCTGCGTCTATGGGTTGCTTCTACAGACTACACGGGTGAAGTTGCGGTTTCTGATGAAATCCTGAAGCGTTCAGCGGATGCTTACCGTCGTATTCGTAACACGGCTCGTTTCTTCCTAGCGAACTTGAACGGTTTCAACCCTGAAACTGACCTAGTTCCTGCTGAAGAGATGGTTGCACTTGATCGCTGGGCTGTTGGCCGTGCTCAAGCTGCACAAGAAGAGATTGTTAAAGCATACGGCGAGTACAACACTCACGGTGTGACTCAACGTCTAATGCAGTTCTGTTCTATCGAAATGGGTTCTTTCTACCTAGACGTAATCAAAGACCGTCAGTACACAGCGAAGCAGGGCAGCCATGCTCAACGTAGCTGTCAAACGGCGCTTTACTACATCGTAGAAGCTCTAGTTCGTTGGATGGCACCTATCATGTCGTTCACTGCAGATGAAATTTGGAACGAAATGCCAAGCTCTTTACCAACTGGAGAGCAGCGCGACACGTTCGTATTCACAGGTGAGTGGTTCGAAGGTCTATTTGGTCTTGCAGAAGGCGAAGAGCTAAGCAACGAATTCTGGACTGAAATCCAGTCTGTTCGTGGCGCAGTGAACAAGCTTCTTGAAGATGCTCGTAAAGAGAAAACGATCGGTGGTGCACTGCAAGCTGAAGTTACTCTATACGCTGACGATGCACTGGCTGCTAAAATCAACAAGCTAGAAGATGAGCTACGTTTCGTACTTATCACCTCTGCAGCTGTTGTTAAGCCACTGAGCGAGAAGTCTGATGCAGCGCAAGCGACAGACGTTGCTGGTCTATTCGTTGAAGTTGCGGCTACTGAAGCTGAGAAGTGTGACCGTTGCTGGCACCACACTCCAGATGTAGGCACTATCGAAGGTCACGAGAAAGTTTGTGGTCGTTGTGTGTCGAACATCGACGGTGAAGGCGAAGTGCGTAAGTTCGCATAACGACTCAGAGAAAGACTGAACTTTTTGTAAAAATCATAGCCCCAGTATCAACTGGGGTTATTTTTAGTTATAGGAAATGTGTTTAACCAAGTTGGTAATCAAGGTCACGTAAGGTGACTAACAATGAATACCAACTTCGTAAATACTAGGAATAGAAATGAGTGAAGTTTCGTTAAAACAATCTGGTGTACGTTGGTTATGGCTGGCTCTATTGGTCTTCTTGGCTGATATCGGCATTAAACTCTTTGTCATGGACAATATGGGTTATGGTTGGGCAAACCGTATTGAGGTGCTGCCATTCTTTAACTTTTTGTACGTGCATAACTACGGTGCAGCGTTTAGCTTCTTGAGTGATCAAAGTGGTTGGCAGCGTTGGTTATTTACGGGTATCGCATTTGCGGTAACAGGTATGCTGACGTACTGGATGAGCAAACTACCAGCAACAGAGAAGTGGAATAACATTGCTTATGCGATCATCATTGGTGGTGCAGTAGGTAATGTGTTTGACCGAGTCGTACATGGCTTTGTTGTCGATTACTTAGACTTCTACTGGGGCACTTACCACTGGCCTGCATTTAACTTAGCGGATATGGGAATCTGTATCGGTGCTGCGATGATCATCTTAGATGGTTTCCGTAAGAAAGACGAAAGCAAATAGCTTGCTTCAAAGTCAGTCTATGACTCACAGAATAGAATAGCCCTAAGCGCTGTCGGTTGATTCCGACGGCGCTTTTTTTTATGCTTCAGTCAACAAGGAAGCAAAGCACAGCGCATCCTCAAATAATAAAGAAGTCTAAGGAAAGTAACGTGGCAGCAATTAAAAATGATTCAGCAGTAACTCTACATTTTACGATTAAAATGAAGGATGGTTCAGTTGCCGATAGTACGGAGAACATGGGCAAACCAGCGAAGTTCGTCATGGGTGATGGCAGCCTAAGTGAGAACTTTGAAGCGTGCTTACTTGGACTTGAAGCCGGCACTGAAAAGTCTATCGAACTGAAGGCGGAAGACGCGTTTGGTATGCCAAACCCAGATCATATTCACTATATGGATCGTGCTAAGTTTGTTGGCGACTCTGAAGTTGAAGTGGGCACTATCATGGCATTTTCAGGTCCTGACGGTATGGAAATTCCAGGTATTATTACTGAGATCGCAGGTGATTCAGTGACGGTTGATTTTAATCACCCACTCGCTGGTCAAGACGTTAGCTTTGACGTCAATATCTTAACGGTAGAATAACTCTCTTAACGTTAGAATAGCTGTCTTCACGCTAGAATAAGATAGCCTTACAGCTGTGATCTCACCCAGAGCTTCACTGTCTAGACGCTTCACTGTAGAATGCGAACCTCGCTGACGGCGAACTCTATAGAAGCAACCTTAGTACCGCGGTAAATGATGAGCAATGAAATGAAAATAATGTTAGCTAACCCTCGTGGCTTTTGTGCCGGTGTCGATCGTGCGATCAGCATCGTAGAGCGTGCACTCGAAATGTATCAGCCACCGATCTATGTTCGCCATGAAGTGGTACACAACCGCTTTGTTGTTGAGGGGCTCAAGCAGCGTGGTGCTATTTTTGTCGAAGAACTGAGTGAGGTGCCAGACGACAACATCGTGATCTTTTCGGCTCACGGTGTTTCTCAAGCGGTTCGTAAAGAAGCGAAAGAGCGTGAGTTAACGGTATTTGATGCGACGTGTCCTTTGGTGACTAAAGTTCATATGGAGGTTGCTCGTGCGAGCCGCAAACATATGGAAGTGGTACTGATTGGCCACGCAGGTCACCCTGAAGTGGAAGGCACTATGGGTCAGTACGCGAGCCAAACTGGTGGTATGTACTTGGTTGAAAGACCAGAGGACGTACAGAACCTCGTGGTGAATGATCCAAGTAACCTGCACTATGTTAGCCAAACTACGCTATCAGTAGATGAAACTGCAGATGTGATTGAAGAGCTACGTCGAGTGTTCCCTGAGATTCAAGGCCCACGTAAAGACGACATCTGTTACGCGACTCAAAACCGTCAAGACGCTGTGCGTGAGATGGCGAATGACGTTGATGTGGTGATAGTGGTTGGTTCTAAGAACTCATCGAATTCAACTCGTTTAAAAGAGCTAGCTGAGAAACTAGGCACACCAGGCTACCTAACTGACTGTCCTGAAGACATTCAAACCGAGTGGGTTGAAGGGAAAAAGAAAATCGGTGTAACAGCCGGTGCTTCTGCTCCTGAAGAGCTGGTAAACCAAATTCTAGATCGTATTCGTGAGCTAGGTGCGACTGACGTTGAAGAGATTCAAGGTCGTGAAGAGAACATGTTCTTTGAAGTACCAAAAGAGCTACAGATTAAGCAAGTCGACTAATCTCTATTGATTGGTGACAAGATCGATGCGTAACACTATCGATTTGCAAACACTATTGATTTGTAAACAGCAGGAAGCCAACGTTGATACGTTGGCTTTTTTGATCGTGCTTTGGAACAAGGCGTCTAATTCTAACGCGTTACTGGAGACCGAGTTGCTCTTTTAAAGTCTTTAAATAACGACGACTCACCGGGACTTCAAAGCCAGTCAGGGTAATGATCTCTGCTAATCCATTTTCTAGCAGTTTGATCTCTTGGATCGATTTTATGTTGATCAAATACTGTCGATGACAGCGGATCAAATCGGTCTTTTCTTCCAAGATCTTAAGCGTTAGTTGCGAGGTTGCTGTTTGTGATGAGCTACGAACATGCACGCCACTGATATCAGAATAGGCGCATTCAACCGTTTGGCTTGCCATGATCACAATGCGGTTATGACCAATACACGGAATCTGCTCTAAGTGGCAGGGAGCAATCGCAGAGATGTCTTGTGCTGGCGCTTTCTGATTCTGCTTGATGACCTTATTCAGACGGCAAACACTCTTGTTTAATCGACAAGGTTCGACGGGTTTGAGTAGGTAGTCAAAGGCATTGTCTTCAAAGGCTTGAATCGCATATTGATCGTAGGCGGTCACAAACACCACATAAGGCATGGTTTCCGGGTCAAGCATGCTCAGCAATTCAATCCCAGTAACCTGAGGCATTTGAATGTCCAAATACACCACGTCAGGCTTGAGAAGGTTGATTTGCTTTAGCCCTTCAATTGCATTACTCGCTTGGCCAATGACTTCCACTTCTCCGGTTTCGGTCAGCAGCTCAATCAGCTCTTCGCGAGCAAAAAGCTCATCATCGATAACTAGTGCCTTTAACATCCTACAATCTTCATCTTGGTTCTATCCCTGCTTGGTTCACGCTTATCTTTTAAATGTCTGCTTCTAAATGTTTCAACTCGGAGCGATCCGTCTCCGAAAATACCATTATTTGAGTATAGGTATGATAAAGCTCATTCGAGTAAATTGCTGTGGTTGAGATTCTATTTTTAGTGCTGAATCTTGTCCAAAGAAATTAGTGAGTCGTTTATCAACAATTTCCATCCCTAATCCTACATGATCTTGAGATGGCTTCTGATAATTACCTGCATTGTCTTCAACGGTTAACTTGAACCCACCCTCGAAAGCCTCGCTAGAGATCTTTACTTTACCGCCTTCCAACATATTAGATATCCCATGTTTGATGGCGTTTTCTACCAGCGGTTGCAGGGTAAAGCTCGGCAATTGAGATTCATATAACTGCGGGTCGATATCCCATTCCACTTCTAGTCGATCGGTAAAGCGTGCTTTCTCTATGGTCAGGTAAGCGTTGACGTGTGCCAGTTCGTCTTTGAGCTTCACGGTATTGATGTTCTGCTTTAGGTTGCTTCTAAAGAAGTGAGACAGGTGCTGAATCAACTCTCGAGCTTTATCTGGATCACGACGTGTTACTGCGCTGATGGTGTTAAGCGCATTGAACAAGAAGTGTGGATTCACTTGAGCGTGCAGCAGTTTGATTTCCGCTTGTGTCAGCAGCGTTTGCTGCTGCTGATAGTTGCTGAATAGGATCTGGCTCGACAATAGCTGAGCGATACCTTCACCCATCGACATATTGATAGTTGAGAATAGTTTCAGCTTTGGCTCATAGAGCTTGATGGTGCCGACCACTTCGTTACCCGCGCGCAATGGAATAATCAACGCAGAACCCAATTTACAATCCTGCGACAAGGAGCATTGGTATGGGTTCTCTTTGCCATCAAGGTAGATGATGTCGTTCTGTTCCATCGAAGTGAGCGTGCTTTGCGATGAAATCGGGGTGTTCGGAATATGGTGTTCATCACCAATACCAACGAACGCGAGGATTTTCTCTCGGTCGGTAATCGCTACCGCCCCTACGTTGGTCTCTTCATAAACGATACGTACGATTTTTTGTGCGTTATCGGAATTGAACCCACCATGCAAAATACCCACCGAACGTTCGGCAATGGTCAGTGCGCGGCGTGAGAAGGTAGCCGAGTACTTTTCGAAGATGGTTTTTCTGTCTTGGATGATGCTCATGAACAGTGCTGCACCGACCGAGTTAGCGATGATCATTGGCGCCGCAATATCGGAGACCAGAGCATAGGATTGTTCGTAGGGTTTGGCGACTGCGAGCAGAATCAACATTTGAATAATTTCTGCAAATAGGGTGACAGAGAACACTACCAGCGGATTAAACAGCTGACTGGCTTTGTTCTTTCTGACTAAGTACACATGCAGCAGGCCACCAATCAAGCCTTCTGCTGTCGTTGAGATAGCACAAGCTAAGTCCGTAAATCCACCCAATGAATAGCGATGAATCCCGCCAGTAAAGCCGACCGCAAAGCCAACGACAGGACCACCAAACAAACCGCCCATTACCGCGCCCATCGCTCGCGTGTTGGCGATGGCATCATTGATTTGCAGTCCGAAATAGGTGCCCATAATACAGAATAGGGAGAACAGAACGTAGCAGCTGATCTTATGGCCTAAGCGTGAAGAGATGCTCAACAAAGGGAGAATCAGTGGGGTTTTACTCAGCATGTAAGCAATCACTAAGTAGACGCAGGTTTGTTGCAGCAGAGAGAGAATGAGTTCCATATTTTCACCTATTGAGACGCTTGTTAAGTGTAAAGCTCATTGCTTGGTAACGGTAGCTTTGCTTGTGTTTTAGTAGCCTATATTCGCTTCCCAGAGTCGAAAGCACTAACGCCTACAAACAATAAAGCCCATCACAGTGGACGGGCTTTAGTCTTAGGTTCCACGAATCACTGAGTGATTACGGGAGCAAGCGAAGTTGTGTTTGGCTGTTCTTTTGTCTCTTTCTCTGAAGATTGGTCTCTTGTTCCCAAGAGCCTTAAAGAACTAGGCTGTTTTGGTAACGCCTTTTGCTTCTTTCTCTTCTTCATCAGCTAGGTCGATATCGCCTTTGCCTTTTGAAATTTTAATAACGTAAGCCGCAACACCTAGCGCACTCACCACACCAATGATGGTTGAGATTTGCATTGGTAGACCAAAGCCCAGTTGGCTGTTGTTCAGGATGAATGTGATACACACAGATGTCATGAACACAGCTGGAACCGTTGTTACCCAGTGCAGTTTATTGTGACGAAGTAGGTAAGCCGAAGCTGTCCATAGCATCATGACTGCTGTTGATTGGTTAGCAAAACCGAAGTAGCGCCAGATGATACCGAAATCTACTTGAGTCAGGATGCCACCGATAACGAACAGTGGTAACGCCATTAGTAGTCGGTTACGCAGTGTTTTCTGTTCCATGTTGAAGTATTCAGCAAGGATAAGACGGCTTGAACGGAACGCTGTGTCACCAGAAGTGATAGGTAGGATAACCACGCCAAGGAAAGCAAGGATACCGCCAAATACACCCAGTAGGCCAAATGAAGCGCTGTATACCACGTTACCAGGGCCGCCGTTTGCAATCGCGTCAGATAGAGATTCAACTGAACCGAAGAATGACAGAGCAAGCGCACACCAGATTAGAGCGATGATGCCTTCACCAATCATTGCACCGTAGAATACGAAGCGGCCGTTTTTCTCGTTTTCCATGCAACGCGCCATTAGTGGAGACTGAGTTGCGTGGAAGCCAGAGATAGCACCACAAGCGATGGTGATAAATAGAGCAGGCCAAAGCGGTAGATCGTTAGGGTTCATGTTAGTGAACATGTCTTTCATCTCGAAGCCACCCATGATTTGGTGCTCGTCAGATAGACCAATCGCAGTGATTAGGCCAACAGACATAAAGATAAGCAGTGCACCGAACAGTGGGTAGAAGCGACCAATGATTTTATCGACAGGGACAATCGTTGCGATGATGTAGTAAGCAAAGATGATGACAACCATGGTGCTCGTAGACATTACGAAATCAGTTTGGTCGTTCACTAGGTTAGTGATCATACCTGCTGGAGCAGAAACGAATACCACACCAACAAGAAGCAGTAGAACAATGGCAAAGATGTTCATAAAGTGTTTTGCGCCATTGCCTAGGTAGCGTCCAGTGATAGTTGGAACCGAAGCACCACCATTGCGGATAGATAACATACCTGAGAAGTAGTCGTGTACGGCACCTGCGAAGATACAACCTAGCACGATCCAAAGCATTGCTGCTGGGCCGTAAAGGGCACCCATGATAGGGCCGAAGATTGGACCTACACCTGCAATGTTAAGCAGTTGAACTAGGTAAACCTTTGGCGTCGACATTGGAACGAAGTCCACGCCGTCTTGCTTAGTGTGAGCAGGTGTTTGGCGTTTTTCATTGATACCGAAAATCTTCTCGATAAAGGTACCGTAAATAAAGTAGCCACCAATGAGTGCTGCGACACAGGTAAGAAACCACATCATAATTTGTTATCCCTGAATGTATTAATTAAGTCAGGGTGTATATTAAAGGAGTCGATGAGAAGAAACTTCCGCTACGAGAGTGAGTGGTCGAATAGCCAATTTAGCGGTGTTATAACTGATTTAGTGGTTTGTTCACTGTGCTGAGTGGCCGATATTTCTATCGAGAGGCCTATTAGCTCTATAGAGAGGTTGTTTGAGTTGGCTTAACGGCGACTATTGATTCTGAGTGGTCGGAATGAACCTAAAGTGGCGAACATTAGACAATAAGTGGACATCGATAGGCGTTCAGCGGAGAATCACCACAAAGGCAGCGCTTCGTCAGAAAGTGGTGAAGTAACAATATAAAGGATTGAAATGAAAAAAATAATCGTACTATTCGCCGTGGCATTTAGCCTTGCAGGATGCAGCGCCAATGTTCAAGATTTAGCAGCTGAAGGCAATTGGCAAGAGATTGGCTATCGTGATGGTATCAAAGGCCACACTCAGCGTTCGTATTCAGAGATGACTGAGCTTGGCGCAGTCGATCAAGCGAGTTACACAGAAGGTTATCACCTAGGTGTGACTGAATATTGTAATCCGAACCATGCTTATCAGATTGGTTTATCTGGTCAGGTGTATGAAGGTGTGTGTTCTGGTACGGAAGACGCTCAACGTTTCCGTATGGAATGGCAACGCGGCTGGGACGAGTTCTCAAACGACTATTAAGCCCAAGCTAGCCATAAAAAATTAAAACTAAAAAAAGACCAGTACCGCGTGTGTGCTGGTCTTTTTGTATGTCGTTGAAGTAGCTGTCTAAATGAGAAGCTACAAGCCAAATTAAGATTACTGATTATTCTCGACGGCTTTTCTCAAGAAGCCATTTTGCTTATCAAGCTGAGCCTTGGCTAACTCTAAATCTAGCCCTGTTAGAATCATCAAAATAGATAACTTCACATCGTAATCAGTCGCTTTAAGTGTCGACACCGCCAGTGCTTTATCGCACTCCGTTGCTTGGATAACGATACGAGCGGCGCGGGCAACCAACTTTTCATTGGTCGCTTTTACGTCGACCATAAGGTTTTGGTAGCTCTTACCAATGCGAATCATGCTGGCAGTGGTCAGCATATTAAGCACCAGCTTTTGTGCTGTACCTGATTTGAGTCGTGTTGAACCAGTCAATGCTTCTGGGCCAACCACCGGGCTAATTGCGATTTGAGCGATTTCAGCAATTGGAGAGTCAGGGTTACAAGATAATGCAACCGTTACTGCGCCAAGCTGATTGGCATAGTTGAGTGCACCAATCACGTAAGGTGTGCGCCCGCTCGCAGCAATACCTACCACGACATCATTTTCTGAAAACTGAATCGCTTTCAGATCTTCAATGCCGAGAGTTAGCGAGTCTTCTGCACCTTCTTTGGCTTTTAAAATCGCCTCTGGTCCGCCTGCAATTAAGCCGATAACCATTTTGTCCGAAACACCGAAAGTCGGTGGGCATTCTGAGGCGTCTAACACACCTAATCGACCACTGGTGCCTGCGCCCATATAAATCAGTCGACCACCGTTTTGAAAGGCATGAGCAATTTTATCGACCGCTTTCGCGATCTGTGGCAGTTCCGCTTCAATCGCCAGTGGGACTTGTTTGTCTTGTTGGTTAATCTTTTCAACCACTTCGAGAGAGGTGAGCAGATCAATATCCATAGTGTCAGGGTTTCTCCCCTCCGAAACGAGGTGCGAGAGCGCTGATATGAGAGCGTCGTTACTCATAATGATCCTTAAATGGTGATTCTAAAATTATGGTTCTAAAGTTGTTTAGTCAGCTCGATAGAGAACGCCTAGAGAGGCCGCTCTGCTTGCGCCAGTCACTTCTGGTAAATTGCTTGGCAGTTTATGAACATGACGCTGAGCAAGCCACGCAAAGGCCATTGCTTCCATGTAATCGGCATCCACGCCTTTACTGGTGGTTGAGTCAACCTCCCAACTTGGAAGCAATTCAGACAGTCTCTTCATCAACAATGGGTTTCTTGTACCACCACCACACACATACAGTGCAGGTTGGTTACCTAAGCGATAAGTCTCCACTTCATTGGCTATCGTCAATGCGGTGTATTCACAAAGCGTGCGCTGAACATCTTCTACTGCAAGATCTTTAAATTCTGCTAATTGTTGCTCTAGCCAAGGTAGGTTGAATAGTTCTCTACCAGTACTTTTCGGTGGCATTTGAGATAGATAAGACTCATTTAACAACTGTTCGAGTAAAGCTTGATTGAGTTGACCTTTAAGCGCAAATTGCGCATCACGGTCAAACTTCTCACCCGTGTGTTTATCAACCCAAGCGTCCATCAACATATTGCCCGGACCTGTATCATAACCAAGCGTTGGCTGATTAGGGCGCAGCACTGAAATATTCGAGATACCACCAATATTCAACACCACAACCGAGCTGTCTTGCGGCTGGAAAATCGTATGGTGGAAGGCGGGGACTAATGGCGCACCTTGTCCGCCTAATGCCATGTCTTTACGTCGAAAATCGGCAACCGTTTGAATCTGTGTTTTAGCGGCAATGATGTTGGCATCACCCAACTGCATGGTAAATGGCGAATCGCCTGTTGGCTGGTGGAACACTGTTTGACCATGATTACCTATCGCAGTTACAGAAGGTGCTGGTGTGCCTGACTTTTCGAGAAGTTGCAGAACCGCATCAGCAAACAGATGGCCAAGCTGGTGGTCGAGTTCGCCAATGGCAATCAAATCGGTTTTCTGACCAATACAGACTTCAAGTAGACGCGCTTTGAGATCATCAGGCATTGGGAACTCATCATGAGCAAGCAATATTATACGTGTATCTTCAATCGACACTAAGGCAGTATCAACACCGTCCATACTCGTCCCTGACATCACGCCAATGTATAACTCTGATTTCATTGTTCACTTCCTAAATTAAGCTGCCGGATCTTTTGGCTTGCGATGACTTCTGCGCCATCCAGAGCATTACCTTGAATATTTAAGGTACGAACTTGGAGTTCTTGGGAAAGCCTAGGGTGATAGAACTGCCCTAAACTGCCTAAGAAAATAATCGGTAATGAGTTATAGTCTGAGCATACTCGTGTGAGCTTCTCTATTTCTTCAATACCTTGTTTTAATATGGCACTTGCCGTTGAGCAGCGCTGCTCTATATCAACGATCTCTCGTGCAAATTGGGCGTAATCGGTCGCGTTAGCTTCGCCAATCCACCGTAGAATTTGGCTGCGTTCGTTGCCTGTTTTTCGCATTACAAGTTGATTCGTTAAAGAAGTGCGCTTGTTATCTAATTCAACGAGAGTTTGTTGAACAGCTCGAAAACCAAGCCAAGCGCCACCACCTTGGTCACCAATTGGGAAACCCCAACCACCAACTTGATGAGTCTTTTGTTGTGTGTCCAATTGAATCGCAACGGAACCTGTGCCAATCGCAATACAGTTAACACCTTGTCCTGAATTAGCACCAAATACTGACGCTTCTGCATCAGTTGTTACATACAGGTGCGGGCAATGGGTTAACGCCGATTGCAGTTTGGCTTTTAAATCTAAGTTTCCTACGCCCGCAACGCCAACCACAATATAGCACTGTTGTGATTTTATCTGATTCACACTCAACATTTCATCAATATAATGAGTAAGTTGAGTGATCGCAGATCCACCATATAAGGTCAATGATGTCGCAGGTAAAATACACTCTTCGATGACACTTAGTGTTGGTAATATTCGCTTCAGTCTAATGGCGGTTTTAGTGCCACCGCCATCGACTGCCAAAGTATGGGTAATCATTGGCTAAACAGTTTGTAGTTTATTAACTTCTTGAGTTTGCTTCTTACCTGCAAGGCACACAATTAATGATACAAACGTGCCCACACAGAGTTGATACGGGAAGGCTAATCGAATACCCACCCAATCCGCGTTAATCACGCCCATCACACTGTCCCACACATAAGCTTGCATCAGTAATGTTGTTAAGAAGCCTGCCACTAGAGCTAAAGCGACAGAAGTCTCGTTGCCGCGCTCAGTGAAAATGGCCGTGAAGTAGACACCCAATAACCCGGTATAAGCAAACACCATCACACTCAAAGCGAACGATAATAACGGCATGTCGGTGTATTGCTGCCAGTAGTAACACAAGATACCCATGCTACCTAAGGCCAGCGCAGCAGCGGCCATACCGAAGCGGCCTGCTTTTACATAATGGAAGTCATCTTGTTCTCCCTTACGAGCTTCTAACCAAGGCTTGTAAATGTCTTGTACCGCAACTGAAGACATCGAGTTTAAGCCAGAGTTTAGTGTCGATAGCGCTGCAGCAACAACACCAACTGTCACTAAGCCACGAAGACCAGCAGGCATTTCATTTAGCACGTAGTACATGAAGATCGTGACGTTTTCGCCATTGAAGTTTTGAACAACTTCTTTACCTTCAACACCCATCAGTTCTGGTCTTTGGTAGAAGACATACAAGAGTAGGCCAATTGACATAAATACAAGCACAACTGGGATAGAGAAGATGATTGAGTTAATCATCGCCTTTGAACCTTGCTTAGCATCTTTACAAGTCAAAACACGTTGAGTCATGTCCTGATCAAGGCCAAATGCACCAATGTTTAATAGCACGAATCCTGTGATACATGCCCAAAAGCTGAAGGTGCCAGCAGGGCTAAAGTCGAGGTTAAAATCTAATAAGGTCAGTTTCGAAGCTTGGCCTTCACCAGGGTTAGCCAGTACCTGAGCAATTTGGTTGAAATCAGCTGGAATTTGTCCCAATAAATAGATGATCACAGCAATGGCTGCACCGACATAAACCACAAGCTGAATTAGGTCGCTCCAGATAACGGAACGAATGCCACCCATGTAGGTATAAGCAAGGCCAACAGCAACGAGAATAACCACTGAAGTAACTACGCTGCTTGGGTCAATGTTGGTAAATAGAATCATGGAGACTGCGATAGCGGCCATGTATAGGCGAGCACCTGAAGCAAATACACGACCGACTAAGTACATTACACCCGCGCGCTGTTTTGTTTTCTCGCCAAAACGAACTTTCAGCAGTTCGTACACGGTAGAGACTTTGTTTTTGTAGAAGCGAGGTATCAGTACTAATGCGACAAAGACAGCACCAATAATTCCACCGATGTTGGTCGCTAGGTAAGTGAGATCGCCACGGTAGCTAGATTCTGGTCCGCCTAAGAACGTCGCTGCTGATTGCGAGGTCGCCAATACCGAGATGGCAACAACCCACATTGGCATCGAGTTACCGCCTAAGAAATAGTCTTTGGTGCTCGTGATTTTGGTTCGGCTGAAGTGCCAGCCTGTAAAAGCGATAACAGCGAAGTAAACCGCAAATACCGCCCAGTCCAGCAAAGTAAATAGTGAATTCATAGCAGCTCCGTAGCATGAATAGGGTAGAGGGTGTTTATTATTATTTTTTCAGAATGTCAGTTTGAATAATGAGTTTCAAAATCTATTCCTTGGTGGAATAGTGACCAATGGTTTTCTTTGATAATGATCCCAGAAGGTTGTGGCAGCTATTCCAAACAGCAGAATATGAAGGAATAATTATTCCAATGAAAATACAAAACTCGTTATGATAACGAGGTACGGTCAGAGGGAAGGGGAAGGACGCTTAATGAAAGGCATTGCGAAAGTTAAAGCATTATTACCAAAACTCTCTCCATCGGATTCGCTGGTGGCTCGTTACGTCTTGGATCACCCACAACAAGTTAAGCAACTCTCCTCTCCTGAGTTGGCTAAAGCGGTAGGTGTAAGCCAATCGACGATCGTAAAGTTTAGTCAGAAACTCGGCTACAAAGGGTTTTCTGAGATGAAGATGAAGCTCTATCAGAGTGATATGACTTATCAGCCTGTATCCCAGCGCGGGATCCATGGGACCATCACCAGAAAAGATCCGCCAGATACGGTGATGGACAAACTTCTTGCAAGTAAAACACAATCGCTTGAGCGTACCGTGTTATTAAATGAAGGCGAACAGTTAAGCAATGCTGCTGATTTGCTGCATCTTGCTAATAAAGTACAGATTTCTGGGGTGGGAGCATCGTCTCTGGTTGCGAAAGATTTCGCTTATAAGCTGATGAAAATAGGTCATGCTGTTAATGCAGAGCAGGATGCTCACATTCAGATTGCTAATGCTGCGTCTCTTTCTGAAAATGATGTGTTGGTTGCAATTTCCTATTCAGGAAACACCAGAGAAGTGGTGAAGGTTGCCCAGTTAGCTAGATCGAAAAAGGCCAAGGTGATTGTAGTAAGCCAGCTATCCCCTTCTGCTTTAGATAAATACGCTGATATCAAACTCATCTCGGCGGCAGACGAAAATCATATTCGAAGCTCATCTATCACCGCGCGTGATAGCCAACTTTTTATTACTGACTTGTTGTTCATTGCGTTAACTCAGCAGGAAGAGCAGGCCGACCAATTAATTGAACAAAGTAAATCTGCAGTAGCGGAATTTAAGCAATAGAAGGAAATTTTATGGGACCGTTGTGGGTTGATATTGCAGGCTACGAGCTGACAGCTGAAGACAGAGAAATTTTAGATCACCCAACTGTTGGTGGTCTCATCTTATTTGCTCGAAACTACCACGATAGCAAACAGTTATCGGCGTTAAACAAAGAAATTCGTAAGGTAGCGAAACGTCCTATTTTGATTGGTGTTGACCAAGAAGGTGGTCGAGTTCAGCGTTTTCGTGACGGCTTTTCAATTATTCCTGCTGCTCAGGAATTTGCGACTAAGAATAACGGTGAACATTTAGCAGAACAGGCTGGCTGGCTGATGGCGGCAGAATTGATTGCCCACGATATCGATCTGAGCTTTGCGCCAGTATTAGACAAAGGCCATGACTGTAAAGCGATTGGTAGCCGAGCGTTTGGCGAAGATATTGATACTATTGTTCGTCATAGCAGCGCTTTCATCAAAGGCATGAAGTCGGTTGGCATGGCGACGACAGGCAAGCACTTCCCTGGACACGGTGGCGTGATTGCTGACTCACACTTAGAGACGCCATATGACCCTAGAGACGACATCTTTGAAACAGACATGGCAATCTTCAAGGCGCAAATTGAAGCTGGAATATTGGATGCCATGATGCCAGCTCACGTGGTTTTCTCTCACTATGATGATCAACCTGCGAGCGGTTCACAGTATTGGCTGCAGAAAGTATTGAAGCAGCAGCTTGGGTTTAAAGGCTTGGTGTTCTCTGATGATTTAACGATGGAAGGAGCTGCCATTATGGGGGGGCCGGCAGACAGAGCGAAAGCGGCCTTAAGTGCGGGCTGTGACATGGTGCTGATGTGTAATAAACGAGATGCACAAATAGAGGCTCTGGACAACTTAACGATTCAAGAGGTGCCTTTAGCTAACTCATTGCTTAAAAAACACAGCTTCGATTTATCGACGCTTCACTCGGATAGTCGGTGGAAAGAGACCTCAGAGACGATTAAGCGAATGCTAGGCAGTGAGTGATAAATAAACACATAATAATTTTAGATAAGGCGATATGATAAATATCGCCTTTTTTGTATGTGTGATCCATGGTTTAAACCTATTTATCTCTTAGAGTGAGCTAAATTCAATGTGTAATATAAAATTTACAGTTAATGTTTTTTATTGTTTACACTTGCAATCGTTTTTTTAGATGTTATTGTGTTTTTAAAGATTGTTAGCCCAAATGGAAATGTTGGGTGTAAAAATAAATATACAGGTTGAGTTATGCAGAAAAGTGAATTAAGCAATGTCAATATCATCGACGAACAGGTACTGATTACTCCTGAGGAGTTAAAAGCAAAACTGCCTTTGAGTGATAATGCTCGTCGTTTCATTCAAGAGTCTCGTCAAACTATCGCAAACATCATTCATAAGAAAGATCATCGCATGCTTGTTGTATGTGGCCCATGTTCTATCCATGACATTGAAGCTGCGAAAGAGTACGCGAAACGCCTAAAAGCCTTATCTGAGCAACTTAGCGATCAACTGTATATTGTTATGCGTGTTTACTTTGAGAAACCTCGTACCACTGTCGGTTGGAAAGGTTTGATCAATGACCCACATCTAGACGGCACTTTCGATATTGAGCATGGTCTGCATGTTGGTCGTGAACTACTTGTTGAACTCGCTGAGATGGAAATCCCACTAGCGACTGAAGCATTAGACCCAATTAGCCCGCAATACCTAGCAGATACCTTCAGCTGGGCGGCTATTGGCGCTCGTACGACTGAATCTCAAACTCACCGTGAGATGGCAAGTGGTCTTTCAATGCCAATCGGTTTTAAAAACGGCACCGATGGCAACCTAGGCACTGCAATCAACGCAATGCAGGCGGCTTCTTCTAGCCACCGTTTCATGGGTATCAGCCGCGAAGGTCAGGTTGCACTACTAACAACGCAAGGTAACCCAAATGGTCACGTGATTTTACGTGGCGGTAAGCAGACGAACTACGATTCAGTATCGGTACACGAATGTGAGCAAGAGCTGGGTAAATCTGGTTTAGAGGCAGCGCTAATGGTCGACTGTAGCCACGCGAACTCTCGTAAAGATTTCCGTCGCCAACCTTTAGTTGCAGAAGATGTGATTCACCAAATTCGTGAAGGCAACAAGTCGATTATCGGCCTGATGATTGAAAGCCATATTAACGAAGGAAACCAATCTTCGGATATACCTCTCAATGAGATGAAATACGGCGTTTCTATTACCGACGCGTGTATCAATTGGGATTCAACTGAGGCACTATTAAAACATGCACATACGGAATTAGTCCCGTTCTTAGAGAACCGCTTGAAAGGTTAGTCAGAGTTTAAATTTAAGTGCCTCATCTAATGAGGCATTTTAAGATCTGTTGCTAGCGAACCTGCATGATTGTGGGCTTATAGATTGGCACGGGCTTATAGATTAGTAAGGAATAAAATGGCCGTTGAACTGAACGAATTACGCGACCAAATCGATGCTGTCGATAAACAAATGTTGGATTTACTGGCTCAACGCCTTGCTCTAGTAGAGAAAGTAGGCGAAGTAAAAAGTGAACATGGTTTACCTATTTATGTACCAGAGCGTGAAGCTGCGATGCTGGCATCTCGTCGTCAAGAAGCTGAGAAAATAGGGGTTCCACCACAGTTAATCGAAGATATTTTGCGTCGTACTATGCGTGAGTCTTATGCCAGCGAGAAAGATTCTGGCTTTAAGTGTCTTAACCCAGAGTTACGTTCAGTGGTTATCGTTGGTGGTAATGGTCAACTTGGTGGCTTGTTTGGTCGTATGTTCAAACTGTCTGGCTACGAAGTAAAAATCCTTGGCAGCCAAGATTGGGATAAGGCCGACGAAATCTTAGATAATGCTGGGCTTGTGGTTGTTACGGTTCCAATTCACCTAACGGAAGGTGTGATTGCGAAGCTAGGTAATCTACCAAGCGATTGTATTCTATGTGATTTGACGTCAATTAAATCTAAACCTCTACAAGCAATGATGAACATGCACCAAGGCCCAGTGGTTGGATTGCACCCAATGTTTGGTCCTGATGTTCCAAGCCTTGCTAAGCAGGTGATTGTTTACAGTGATGGTCGTGGTTCTGAGAGCTACCAATGGCTACTGAATCAATTTGGTATTTGGGGCGCGAGCCTTTGCCAGATGGATGCAGCTGAACACGATCACGGCATGACCTTGATTCAAGCACTTCGTCACTTCACCTCTTTTGCTTACGGCTTACACCTGAGTAAAGAGAACCCGAATATTGATCAGCTTCTGAAGCTAAGCTCACCAATCTACCGACTTGAGATTGCGATGGTTGGTCGTCTATTTGCTCAAGACCCGAACTTGTACGGTGATATCATTCTGTCTTCGGATGAGAATATAGAGATGATTCGACGCTTCCATAGCTGTTTCGGAGAAGCGTTAGAAATCCTAGATGGCAAAGATAAGGCTAAGTTTGTTGAGAGCTTCAACCAAGTGAGTGATTGGTTTGGTGACTACTCACAACAATTTTTACAAGAGAGCCAAAGCCTGTTAAAACAAGCACATGACTCGATTCATCGCGGTTAATAGTGTGGTTTGAAAAATAAAAAAGAGCGACCATTTGGTCGCTCTTTTTGTTTGTGTTGAATGCCGATATTGCATCTGGCCTATAGTAGGCGAAATGCATTTGGATCATCATGGGCCAAACGAACAAACCTAGTTAGTCACGATAGGCTCTTTGTTATTCTCGTTCGATACTCGGTTATCATCGCTGGATACGGTGTCGATAGTCGAGCTAATGTAAGGCACGTTAGTCAGGTTGATCTGCAAGCGAACCACATTATCAATCAGCTGAACTAGTGGGCCCCACTTAACCTTTTTCTCTTTCTCGAACACGTAGTTGAAGTTTTCCGGTGTCCAATCCATCAAGTATTGAGGGTTCAATGAACGACCAAGGAAGCGTACTTCATAATGTAAGTGTGGGCCGGTTGAGTTACCTGAGTTACCACAGCTCGCAATCACATCGCCTTTACTCACAAACTGACCGCTACGTACCTTGAACTTCTGTAGGTGTGCATAAGAACTCATGAAACCAAACGAGTGACGCATAGTAATAAAGTTGCCGAAGCCTTTTTTACTTGGGCGTACCGTTTCAATGACTCCATCTGCGGGCGCGACAATATCTTCACCACGCTTACACGTTAGATCGATACCAGTATGTACATGGCGTTTCCCTGAAATAGGGTTAGTGCGGCTACCATAAGAAGAAGATATACGTTGATAAGCCATCGGACTGTCGTTTGGAATCAAGCGGAACATTGTGGCTCTTACTGCTGAATCGACTGCAGCCGCATCAATGCGATCTTCTAAAGAAATATCATCGGTAAGCAGATCTTCATCAGCAAGACCCAGTACTGATTCCACATCGAATACACGCTTACCAAGTAGCTGAATCGTGCCTTCTTTCTCGGTCAGTGTTTGCGATAGCGAATGGTTGGTTTCTACTTGCTCAGCATAAAGAAATTCTGTTTGTTCTTTTTCAACAATCAGTGTTTCAATCAACTGTTGGGCATCACCCGCTTGCAGTGCGAGTTCTTGTTTACTCTCGAAGTGCATGTACGCCGCTCCGCCAATCAATAGCGGTACTGAAAAAATGGCAGTAGTGCAAATGAGCACGGCTTTACGGCCGAAGTAAAACGTCTGTTCCCCCTGACTGGAGGGAATAGTAATGGATAGTTTTTTAGACATGGTTCTGTATTAACTAAATGCTTCTAATAGAAAAAGGGTAATGGAGATGTCACTTACTACCTAAGTCGGTAAGGTGTTCAATCTCTCTATAAAGCAGTTCATCGTCGCCAACATTAAGCTCCACAAGTCGCTTAAGGTGGCTGATACTATCAATATCTAAATGCTCTATGCGTAAACGCATTGAGGTATTGATGGTAGAGACTATCGTTGCTTCTAACTGAATATTGATATCACTGTTTTCGAGCTTAAAGCTCACTTGAACAGGGACATCATGGCTAAGTTGTTTTGATTCATTGCATTGAATGAGTAAACCATGGAGTGATAAGTCTTGCACTGAGCCTGATATATTTACTTGTCCTTGTGAGATCTCAGTAGGGACTTGATAAATAACTCGTGAAAATTGACGTCTTTCAACCATAAGTAATCTCTCTATATCGATGCATTACACGTAAGCCAGATATATCAAAGGCCGCTATTATCGCGGCCTTTGTTCAAAATACAAGCTTATTTACTTAGCTATACGCTTGTACTTGATACGGTGCGGTTCTGCCGCTTGTGCGCCTAGAGTCTGCTTAAGCCACTCAGTGTACTCAGTATAGTTACCTTCGTAGAAGTTAACTTGACCTTCATCACGGTAGTCTAAGATATGGGTCGCAATACGGTCAAGGAACCAACGGTCATGCGAGATAACCATTGCACAGCCCGGGAATTCAAGCAGTGCTTCTTCAAGAGCACGTAGCGTTTCAACGTCAAGGTCGTTGGTAGGCTCATCGAGTAGCAGTACGTTACCGCCCGCTTTTAGCAGTTTCGCTAAGTGAACACGGTTACGCTCACCACCAGAAAGCTCACCGATGATCTTCTGTTGGTCGTTGCCTTTAAAGTTGAAACGAGAACAGTAAGCACGCGCAGGGATTTCGAAGTTGTTGATCTTAATGATATCAGCGCCTTCAGAGATCTCTTGGAATACTGTCTTAGTGTCGTCCATGCTGTCACGGAACTGATCAACAGAAGCAAGCTTAACAGTTTCACCTAGTACAACCGAACCTGAATCTGGCTGTTCTGCACCGCTTAGCATCTTGAATAGTGTTGATTTACCTGCACCGTTGGCACCAACGATACCGACGATAGCGCCCTTAGGCATGCTGAACGATAGGTCGTCGATAAGAACGCGATCACCAAACGATTTAGTCAGGTTGTTCACTTCAAGAACTTTATCACCTAGACGCTCACCTGGCGGGATGAACAGTTCGTTAGTTTCGTTACGCTTCTGGTATTGGCCAGTCGTCAGTTCTTCAAAACGAGCCATACGAGCTTTAGACTTAGCTTGACGGCCTTTAGGGTTTTGACGAACCCATTCAAGTTCTTTTTCGATTGTCTTTTGACGTGCGCTTTCGCCCGCTTTTTCTTGCTTAAGACGCTCGTCTTTTTGCTCTAGCCAAGACGTGTAGTTACCTTCCCATGGGATACCTTCACCACGGTCAAGTTCTAGAATCCAGCCAGCTGCGTTGTCTAGGAAGTAACGGTCGTGGGTAATCGCCACAACAGTACCACTGTAATCAACAAGGAAGTGCTCAAGCCATGCTACTGATTCTGCATCCAAGTGGTTGGTTGGTTCATCAAGAAGCAGCATGTCTGGCTTTTCAAGAAGTAGACGACAGATAGCAACACGACGACGCTCACCACCTGATAGGAATTCAATTTTCGCATCCCACTCTGGAAGACGAAGTGCATCAGCAGCACGCTCTAGAGCTGTCTCTAAGTTGTGACCGTCTTTTGCTTGAATCAGTGCTTCTAGTTCGCCTTGCTCTTTAGCAAGTGCATCGAAATCTGCATCTGGTTCTGCGTAAGCTGCGTAAACTGCATCGATACGCTTAAGTGCGTCAGCAACGTCAGAAACCGCTTCTTCTACGATTTCACGAACCGTTTTTGATTCGTCTAGTACAGGTTCTTGCGGTAGGTAACCTACTTTAAGACCTTGTTGTGCACGTGCTTCACCATCAATATCAGTATCAATACCAGCCATGATACGTAGTAGGGTAGATTTACCTGAACCATTTAGACCCAAAACACCGATTTTAGCGCCAGGAAAAAAGCTAAGAGAAATGTCTTTAAGAATTTGACGCTTAGGTGGAACAGTTTTGCTCACCCGAGACATGGTATATACGTATTCAGCCATTGCCGATCGATCCTAATTATTGTTCAAAATTGTCTGCTATTTTATACCAATATCCTCAAAGATGTTACTCCTAGGGCAGAAAAGCCACTCTTGAACTAATCCTTACCTATTATTGTCACATTGGTCATTAAAACTATATTTAATGGGCTTCTGAGGCGAAGTGTTAAATATTAATAATATTTACACTCAAATCCTTTACATTTGATGTGATGTCGGGCGTAAATAGACTTCACGTATTCATACACGCACTAAGGAAAGAGCGAATGTTTTTCCGCATTGGTAATACGAAAATTGCTGTGGCTGCATCGGCAATTTTGTCTTCGGTTTCACTGGCTCCGGTCGCTATGGCTAGCAATGCATCCGAGCTTGAAATGCAGCGTGACGTTTATGACAAAGCGCAAGAGGTTTTAGACAGCCGTGATCTAAAAGCTTACTCCGCGCTGCGTAACAAAATTCAAACATACCCTTTAACACCTTACACCGATTATCGGGCCTTTCTGATTGGCTTAGGTGATCGCACACCTGCTGAGGTCGATGCTTTCATTGAAGAGAACAAGGCATTGCCTTTCTCCAATCGAATGCGCGCACCTTATTTGGACTCATTGGCTTCTCAAAAACAGTGGAAGACGATCTTTGAGTTTCAAACCAAAGAGCCTGTCGGTGAAAAATACCAATGTATTTATTATCGAGCGCATTACGAGCAAGGTAACCAAGAGCTTGCCTTTAAAGGAGCTAAACAACTTTGGTTGAGTGGTAGTGGTGTTGATGACGCTTGTGACCCTTTATTTAAAAGCTGGGATCAAGCTGGGCTAAGAACTGATGAGCTGATTCTGGATAGAATGCTGCTAGCGTTCGAGGGCCGTAACGGTAAGTTAATGAGCTATCTGATTAAGCAATTGGATCATGATGAGTCAATTGCTCAAGCGAAGCAGATGAAGGCGTTGTACAACAAGCCTGAAAATGTACTCGCGTTTGCTAAAAAACATCCAGCGAATGAATTCTACCAAGCTCAAACCGAGTTTGCTTTCGAGAAGCTAGCAAGGAAATCATCAAGCAGTGCTCAAAAGGTGTTTGATGATGTCATCAAGGCTCAGAAGTTTTCGAAAGAGAAATCTCAAGAGCTCGCTGATTACCTAACGTTTCGTCTGATCAACACCGACTCTGAAGAGTTAATGGTGTGGCGCGACAAAATGCTCGCGAGTTCATCAAAGCAAGTTCTGCTGGAACGACGTGCTCGCTTAGCAATTCAACATGCCGATTGGACGGGTTTGAAAGAGTGGATAGCGCGCTTGGATGATAAACATCAGGCTTCGCTTCGTTGGCAATATTGGCAGGGCAGAGCTGAAATCGCGACGGGCGATACTGACAAAGGCAATAAGCGACTGTCAGATATCTTGGGTCAGCGTAATTTCTACAGTGTGGCTGCGGCTAAGCAGTTAGGTAAGCCAGTTCAATATCCAACATCGACACTTAAATACAATGCTGAAACAGTGAAGCCATTCGACACCTCTTTGGTGCGTATTGGTGAACTGATTGACCGAGACAAAATTGCGGCAGCGAAAAGTGAATGGCGCTGGTTACTGACCAATGCAGATAAAGAGCAAAAAGAGATGCTTGCCGCTTACGCTGCGACACAGCGTTGGAATCACTTTACCGTAACAGCGAGTATCTCTGCGAAGATGTGGGATAACATTGCGCTGCGCTTCCCTGTTGCTCATAAGTGGTGGTTTAACTTCTACGCTGAAAAGCACGATCTCGATCCAATCACTTTGATGTCTTTAGCAAGACAAGAGAGTGCGATGGATTCAGAAGCTCGCTCTCCAGTTGGCGCGCGTGGCATTATGCAAATTATGCCCAAGACGGCGCAATACACAGCGAACAAACATAAGATTAAGTATCAGGGCAGCGATGATCTTTATGATGTCGGCAAAAACATTGAGATTGGCAGTCACTACTTAGATGGTTTACTCGCTCAATATGATGACAACCGTATCTTTGCGTTTGCGGCTTATAATGCTGGACCTAGCCGTGTGAAACAGTGGCGTTCACGCAGCGATGAAAAGCTCGATGCCTTTGCATTTATCGAAATGATCCCATTCAAAGAGACACGTGGCTACGTTCAGAATATCTTGATGTTTGAGACCTACTATCGAGATATCTTGGGTGAGAAAGGGACGTTTTTAGCGCCCCATGAGGCAAAAACGAAATACTAAGCCTTCGGCATTTGGCCCGAAACTGAGTAAGAATAAAGGCAGTGAGTGCTAACCATTTCCACTTACTGCCTTTTTACATTGGATCGCATCAAGTGTTTCGGTATAAAGTGTTAAACGCTTTCAATCGTTAAGCGACTCTTTAAAGTCAGAATTTAAAAGTAAGTGTAGAGATATGGCATCACAACCTGAATATGATAATTGGCAACAACTGATGGACTTGGTAAAGACGGCTGTCGAAAAAGATCAGCACGAGCTGTTGTTGACTATGATGATGACACCAGACGAGCGAGATGCTCTGGTTGCTCGAATTAATATCTTCTGTGAGCTGATGAAAGGCGATATGTCTCAACGACAGGTGAGTCAAATGCTGGGCGTAGGCGTAGCGACGATAACCAGAGGCTCAAATGAGCTAAAGGCCAAATCTGAGCAAGAGAAAGTCGTGATCGCCGACCTATTGCTAAAGTAATAATGGAATTAAGCTATCACGCGATAGTATGAATACGAATTCGATAAAAAACGCTAACTGGATGTTAGCGTTTTTTGTTTCTGAAGATTGTTCTTGGAATCTTTTGAAGTTTAAGGAAGCCTCAAATACTAAATAGGAAAGTGTTCAGGATTCACAAATGGGATCAGAGCCAAAATTAAAGCTTGATGATAGACCGAACTGCGTGACAATTGGTTATGTGTCAGTAGGCCAATGGCACCACCTTTCTGTTTGATATTGTCGGTACCAAACACTTCATCCATCACATCCCCTAACTCGTTTGCATGCTCTAGTTTCTCAAGCACGGCTGGTGGCAGCATCAGACTTGCTGAACGAGACTCGCCACGTTGGCCATTCGCTTCGATCACCATCCAGGCAAAGGTGACGTTTGTTTCTATTCCCGCTTCTAGACCAACATAGAAGTCTGCATCAGGCTGAGCTTGAGTTGCGTTGTGAACTCGATTCACGGCACCTTGATAGGTTTCATCATTGCTCATCGGTTGATCGGCGACACCACTAGGGACGCTGATGCCTTTGAAATCAAATTCAGTATCAGGAAAAGCAGATAAGAACGCACTTTTAACGGCGTTTATTTTAGCTGGGTTCAGCGATGCGATGATTACAGATTTCATGTGTCGGATTCTTTTTGTTGTCGATTAGATTGAGTTGATGTTGTCGGTACCAGTCACTCAACTCTTCTAGTGGCATGGGTTTACCAAAGTAATAGCCTTGCAGCATATCGCACTGTGCATCCTGTAACCACTGGTGCATGTCTTGAGTTTCAATCCCTTCGGCGGTGACCTTTTTCCCCTGAGCATGACACAACCCGATAACTGGTTTTACGATGTTCTGGTTATCGGTTTCAATTAAGGTATCCAAAAACGCTTTATCCAATTTAATTTTCTGAGTTGGATACTGCACCAGTTGAGTGATAGAGGTGTAACCGGAACCAAAGTCATCAATCGCCAGTCGATAACCCATGCATGACAGCTCATTCAGCAATGGGAAGCCTTCTGAGTTTGAGTAAAAGGTTTCAGTGATTTCAAAATCGATTAGGCTTGGTGGAATTCGATTTAACTCCGCGTGTTCTTTAATGAAACCCGCAAGGTGAGTGGTTTCAATGCCAGCAGAAGATAAGTTGATCGACAATTGAATCGAGTGATCAAATTGAGTCTGAAGTCGATGGAATGAAGCAAACGCATTCTGTATTACCCAGCGGTCAACATGTTCGAACAGCCCGGTTTGTTCGGCTATTGGAATGAACTCATCCGGTGGAACCAAACCAAGTTGCTTTGAATTCCAACGTAATAACACCTCAACGCCAATAACATCAGTCCCGGTAGAATCCATGTAGGGCATGTAAACGAGCCTGAATTCATCATCAAAATTCTTACCTCTAAGCGCACGTTCAATGTCTGCTTGGCGCTGAATGGCTTTGTCTAAATCCCGTGAATAGTCAGCAAATTGGTTTTTACCGGCACGCTTGGCTTGGTACATCGCAGTATCCGCGTTGGACAGAAGCTTCTCGATTGAGTTGCCATCATTAGGGTAGGTCGCAATACCAATACTGACCGTGATCGGAAAGCTGCCTGATTCGGTGACAAAGCCTTTTTGCAGTGGAGTGAGCAAATCGTTCGAGAATCGATGCGCGACATTTCCTCGGTGACTAGGAGCGTTAATGTAGACAACGAACTCGTCTCCAGAAAGTCGGGCTGGCATACAATGAGCGTCGAATTCCTCTTTATAGTGACGACAAATATCTGAAATACGCTGAGCAAAAGAAACCAGAATCGAGTCGCCGATTTGATGCCCGTATTTGTCGTTCACAAACTTGAAGTTGTCCAAGTCAAAATAGAGAACCCAGGTTTCAGTATTCGAACTCGGTTTTGGCAACGATTGCTGAACGAAGGTTTGAAACTGATGCCTATTGGCTATTTGAGTTAACTGATCATTTTCGGCCAAGAGCTTGGTTTGCTGGTAGGTGTTGTCTAGCTCTTGATACATGTCATAAAAACGCTGTGATAGGCGGCCAAGCTCGTCACGAGTGCCTAAGCGTTCAATGTTCTTACGTTGTTTTTTTTCGACTTGCTGTAGCTGTCGATCGAGCCGTGTTATTGGAGTAATCACAGTGCGAGACAGAAGCATGAGTAGCAGAGCGACAGTTACAAACGCAGACAGTGCAAACGACAAACTCAGCTTGTTCCAAATTGAATCGAGCTTGTTTTCCAACAGGAATTGCGCCGGATCGACCGTGGCGTACAGTTCTGGTGCAAGCTTGACTGAGTGAGTAACATCATTTTCCAAAGAAACCGCTATGGATGTGAAGAACAAGCTGGTTTGGTAGTCGAACTCTATCTGTTTTCTCAGCGCATTAAATTTGTCGAGAGAGACAGAGACAACAACAAAGAACACATCGTCGGGTTGATTGTTAACGGTTGGGAAAATCGCTTTTCTATCTACCTTGTCATAGTGAACCAACATCCCTTCGCCTTGGGAGTTTTGAATATAGTTGGTACTCGATGTTGCTAAGGTGTCTTGATAGTGCAGGTCAACATACTCCAATATCTTACTGTCAATCTGAGTGCGTGAGTCATTGCTATTATCCGCGTAATAACGCAGTTTTCGATCACCATTAAGAAGCGCTAAACCTGTATAGCTTTCATCGTCATCTTGCAGGAAATGAATGGCTTCTCGAAGATTACTGACCAGTTCAAGATCGCGAGATAGATTTTGATCAGTGAGAAAATAACGCTTCACCATATCACTCTGGGTCAAGGTGTAAGAGTAGCTATTGAGGAACGAACGAGATTGGCGAAAGTATCCGGCTAGTTTTTCCATGTTCAGTTGAAGTGCGTTGTCTTCGCGTTTGATGAAACTGCTTTTTTGCGTCGAATAAATAATATAGCTAGAAGCCGCGGTACTGATCAGTATCACAGGGGCTATTAGTAGTAAGATTTTAGTACTTAGCTTCATAGTTAATGACAACACTATTTATAAATTAAGCGCATAAGTTTATGTTACTTAATGCTTACTCGCTATTAATTATACGTAGTTCGATGATTTCCTGTGAAGGGGGTAAGGTTTTGTCTTTATTGATAAAAAAAGCCACTAATGAGTTTTTGTTAGAAAGGCTCAAGTAGTGGAGAGAGTAAGCGTGCCGAATGTGCGAAACAAGTGAATTGTGTTTCAGGCATGCTAGGGTGAGTTTTCTTAGCGAGAATAGTACTCGACTAGAGGGTGATTTAAGTATTTGGCCTGCTGTAGGCCAAATACTTATGTTAGCTAAAAGCTGATACTCACTTTCAGCTATGACAACTTAACTTGAGTCGCTTTGATGTTCTCACTTGGGTAGCAACCCAACACCTTAAGGTGGCGAGTAATGGCTGTTAGTTCCGTTATCGCTTGTTGCATATTATCTGAATCCAGATGCGCCTCTAAATCGACATAGAACATCTCTTCCCAAGGGTTACCCATGATAGGACGAGATTCTAGCTTAGTCATGTTGATGCCTAAGCGTTGCAGGATCAGTAGTGTTTCTACCAAAGAACCCGCCTCTTGAGATGTCGACATGATGAGCGTTGTTTTCGCTGGTATTTGAGTCGATACTTCAACAGGCTTACGCGCCACAACGATGAAACGAGTGTGGTTCTCTGTTTGGTTTGCAATATTGCTCTGGATTGGCTGTAGTCCATAAAGCTTACCGCTCGATGCATTACCAATAGCAGCTACGTCATTACCACCCAATTCTTTAACTTTTTTCATTGCATCAGCGGTGCTTGCGCAAGACTCAAGGTTGACACCCTTAAGGCGGCTCAAGAACTCACTGCATTGTTGATGAGGTTGTGGGTGCGAGTAGAGTGTTTTGATGTCTTCTAAACGGATATCACTTTTAGCAACAAGGCAGTGCTCAATCGGTTGAGAAAGTTCGCCAACAATGTATAGAGTCGTATGCTGTAACAGGTCGTAGACCTCGTTAATTGACCCTGAACTGGTGTTCTCAATCGGCAGGACACCGTAGTCGGCATGGCCAGACTCTACTGTTGATGCGACTTCTTTGAAGTGATTACAGTTCAGCTCAATCAATTCCATATTCTTGCGGCTGAAGTATTCGCGGCTCGCAAGGTGAGAATACGATCCCTTAGAACCTAAGAATGCAACGCGAGCCAATGGTTTACGGCTTTGCGGGTTCGCTAGGTTTTGTAAGTATGACTGTTGTAGTAAAACGGAATCTTCGATGATGGTGTGAAACAGCTTGGTAATGTACTGCGCATCAAGTTCGTATTTATCTTTGCCGTTGTTGATCAGCTTAACTAATAGTTGTTGTTCTCGTACTGCATCACGAACTGGTTTTGATGTCTCTACTTTGCTTTTAGCGACTTCGATACTTAGCTTGCGACGCTCTGAAAGTAACTTCAGGAGTTCGTCGTCTAAATCATTAAGACGAAGGCGGATATCATCCAGTGAAATTGAGCGGTCAGTCATAAATGTGTCCTTATAAAAAAGCCTCCCTAGTGTGGGAGGCTTCTTGTTCGTTTTTGACTTGTTTTTCTAAAACGACTTAGCCTCCGATTTACGGAAGAAAAAAGAAGTCAAAAATAAACAAAGATTGAGTGTGCATAAAAAGTGATTGTTTTATGAATGTTTAAACACAATAAGCAAGCGAGCTACGAGCGTCAAGCAAAAAAATAGCGCCCTGAGGCGCTATTTTTTAATCTGTTCTCTTTCCTTATTCTACTTCAGCTTCTAGCTCTTCGATTTCAGGCTTTTCAGTGCGGCGCGCTTCTGGTTTATGGCGTAGCTTGTTGAGTTGACGCTCTAGTTTTTGTTCTACTTCGTTGATCGCTACGTAGAGGTCGTCATGGATTGATGAAGCAACAAGTTGGCCTTTTGGTACGGTTAGTACCGCTTCAAATTTCTTCTTCTTGTTTGGTTCTTCGCTAAAGCTCGCTTGGCAGCCAATGATGTCTACTTGCCATTTATCTAGCTTTTTAAATTTGCTTTCTATGTGATCACGGATTGCAGAGGTAATGTCGATGTTTTTACCAGTGATGTTCATTTTCATAGAAGTTTTCCTCTGTTGTATCCCTCATGGGTTAACTTCAGATTACGACTTTTAGGAATAAAGAATGTGATCTAGATCTTGTTTTGGTTGGGTAGGATAAGCATTAAAATCAAATGTGATCTTACGCAAGTCTTAGTATCTTTTTGGCGAAAAATGCTTGTTATCCTTATGAAAAACGATAACTTGGAGGCAAGGCTTCGCTAAAAATTAAATCAGTTTTTAGGGGCGTCCTACAGCCTATGGAAAGTGCTTGATTGAAATTTACTCAATAGTGTTTTGTGATATAGGTCTTGTAATATAGGTCTTGTAATATAGGTCGCTACATAAGCTTCTTCAGAATTAGATAAACAAAAGCCGCATAAGTATTCTTATGCGGCTTTTGTGTTTTTTAGCTTTACCTAATACCTTTGGCTCCCCAGCTCTGGGATGGAGGCGATCCTAGTCGTTAGTGTTCAGTAATCTCGCTGTGCCGTCCTCTCGGATAGCATTGATAGCTTGTAATTGTTTATAGATTACGAAGTAACGATTGATGTTGGCAACATAGGTTACGGGTTCTTTACTCACGTATTTGCGAGTGATGATTTCTACGTTTTTAAACCAGATGTTTGGGTTGTAACCTTTCTGCTTGGCAATGCTCCTCATCTTTCTGATCTTAGCAGGACCAGCGTTGTAAGAAGCCAAGGTAAAGTAGATTTGATTGTCGGGTGATATTGCCGGGTCGTCAAAATATCGGTCTTTGATAAAGCGCATATACTTCACACCCGCATGGATGTTGTTATCCACCTTATGGATGTTCTTGATGTTGACGTTTTTATCTTTGGCGGTACTCGGTAATACCTGCATCACACCAATAGCCCCGCGATGAGAAATCCGGCTCTGATCCAGTCCTGATTCTTGGAAACCTTGAGCTGACATCATTAAAGGATCAAATTCATACTTGCTCGAATACTTTTCAAAGACATCTGAGAGTTTAGCTACTCGGTCTACTTTATTGGGGTTGAGTGCTCGGCCTAACCAGCGAGTATTGTCGATGTATTTCTGGTAGATGACATTCCCAAGCAGGGTGCCTGTTCGTGCGGTCTTGACGTATTTGTTTATCTCTTTCTTCAGTTGAGGGCTGTCTTTTCTTAAAGCCCAAGCAATACGACCATTTTCTCGTAAAGGTAAGTCGTTATGGACTTGAATGTTTTCCATTACATCGATCCAGAGCTTGGCTTTATGGTTATCCAGAATTGTGCCTTGTATATAACCTTGGTTAACCAGTTCTATCAGCTCGTAGTCTTGTAATGACTCCTCGATAAAGTGGACATGCAGTGGTGGTAAACCTAGCTCGTTAAGCTCCTTATTAACTCTTTGTACACTCTCGAAGTAACTCGAGCTTGCTCGTATCCACACCTCTTTGCCACTCAATTGCTTGATTTCGGTGATAGGTTCGGCCTTTTTCCCTGTGATAATGAGTTCTTTACCATCTTTAATCATCGGATCCGAAAAATCGATGGTTCGTAATCGTTTATCGGTGATCGTTAGGTTAGCGACAGCGACATCACCATAGCCAGACTCTAAAGAGGGAAGTAGATCATCTCGTTGCACGGGGATGACTTGAACATTGAGGTAGGGATGTTTCTTACGAAGGCTTTTCTCAAAGTGGTAGAGCATTTCTGCCACGATGCCTTTTGGCTTGCCATCCTCGATGTAATAGAAACCAAGATCGGCAGACACTAGCACTCTAACCGTTCCTTTGGTTTTGAGCACATCCAAGTCACCCATGTAAGGCTTATTGCTTAATGGAGACAGTTCTAATGCGTAGGATAAGTGGCTAAATAGCGATATCCAGATAAATAATAACAACCTACTCACATCCACACTCCATGTTGATGTTTTGTTAAAAGTTATCTTTTGAAGATACCGTGTATTATGCGATCCATCAAGTTTGCGATATGTAGATGAAAAAAAAGCGCGCTAGTAAATTAGCGCGCTTTTAGGATTGAGATGTAAGAGGTTTGATTAAGGTAGTGGGTTTAACTCAATCAACTTTTCTGTTCTTAACACAGCGTCATCTAGGCCGAGTTGTTGATAAGCTTTTAGCTGGATATCTAAAGACTTACGCGCAGCAATGGTGTCTGGGTAAGTTTTTTGCAGCTCTTGCGTTCTGTTGATCGCAGCAATCCAAGCTTCGCGGCGTAGGTAGAAATCAGCGGTTGCTAAGTCATACTCTGCTAGGCGGTTCTTAAGTGCGAACATGCGTTTTTGTGCATCTTCAGCATAAGGGCTACTAGGGAAACGTTCGAGTAGTCGCTTGAAGTCAGCAAACGCAAGTTTCACTGGTTCAGGATCTCGGTCACTACGGTCGATATTAAAAATATCGTGCATGAAGTTTCGGTCTTGCGCCATGTGCGTTAAGCCGCGCATGTAAAGAACCCAGTCTTGTTTCTCATGCGTTGGGTTCAAACGTAGGAAACGTGAAATGGTAGCGAGGCCAAGTGCCAAGTCATCATTTTTGTAGTAAGCGTAAATCAGATCGAGCTGTACTTGCTCAGAATAGGCGCCGAATGGGTAACGTGAGTCTAGGGCTTCTAGCTTTTCTATTGCTGAAAGCCAGCTACCGCTCTGCAGTGATTCTTGAGCGTCAGAGTAGAGAACCGATGGTGGTACATCTGGCACTATCTCTTCACTACTTGAACAACCAACCAAGAGTGATACGGCTAATAGACCCGATAAAGTAAGGTGTTTCATGTCAGGCGTCGATTCCTTGAATTAAATATTTCGTAAGCTTCCGTTACTTTCTAACCAGTAACAGATACAATGATGCAATTATTCTATTTTATCCATACTAATGGGTATTAGTCTCACGGTTTTTAAAAAAGTTCGATATGGCTCAGCAGATCACATTAACAGACACAGTAAAAAGCAGCCAGTTAGGTCAACGTTTAGACCAAGCTGTCGCTGAACTATTTACCGATTTTTCTCGCTCTCGCATTAAAGAGTGGCTTCTTGACGGCAAAATCCAAGTGGATGGCGAAGTTATTACAAAGCCGCGCGTTAAGGTTTTGGGCGGTGAAGAGATCATCTTGCAAGCTGAACTTGCAGATGAAGAGCGCTGGGAAGCACAAGATATTCCTCTAAACATTGTCTACGAAGATGATGACTTATTGGTTATCAATAAGCCTCGCGATCTGGTTGTACACCCAGGCGCAGGCACACCGGATGGAACCATACTAAACGCATTGCTTTTCCATTACCCACAGATTGCAGAAGTGCCTCGTGCAGGTATTGTGCACCGTCTTGATAAAGACACAACAGGCCTTATGGTTGTAGCTAAAACGGTTCCAGCTCAAACTCGTCTTGTGCGTGCGCTTGCTAAGCGTCGTATTACTCGTGAGTATGAAGCAATTGCAATTGGCAAAATGACCGCTGGTGGTGTGGTAGAAAAAGGCATTAGCCGTCACGCAACTAAGCGTACTCTAATGGACGTAAATGAATTAGGGAAACCAGCGGTAACTCACTACCGTGTTGCTGAGCACTTCCGCGAGCATACTCGTATTCGTCTACGCCTAGAAACGGGTCGTACTCACCAAATCCGTGTTCACATGTCATACCTTCAGCACCCGCTGCTAGGTGACGTTGCATACGGTGGCCGTGCTCGTATTCCAAAAGGTGCATCTGAAGAACTAACGACCATGATTCGTTCTTTTGATCGCCAAGCGCTACACGCTGTTATGCTTAAATTTGTTCACCCAATTACAGGTGAAGAAGTTGAGTTCCACGCTCCTGTGCCAAATGACATGGTTGTGATGGCTGAAGCGTTACGTGTTGATGCTCGCGAAAACTTGGAAGACGACATTTAATCATGTCGATGATCATCCCTAACTGGAATGCACCAAAAAACGTGAAAGCATTTGCTTCGACACGTTTTGATGGTTTTTCTACTGGTGCGTATCAAGGATTAAACCTAGGTACGCATGTTGGGGATGATGCTTCTCTTGTTGAAAACAACAGAGCCTGGCTCAAGCAATACGCTAATATGCCTGCCGCTCCGGTATGGCTACATCAAACTCACTCAACAGATGTCGTTACGGTTTTACACCCTACGGCAGATATTCTTGATGCTGACGGTACGTTTACCACAGCTAAAGGTGTTGTTTGTTCTGCGATGACAGCCGATTGCTTACCTGTAATCCTTACTGATACCAAAGGCACTCAAGTTGCAGCTGTTCATGCTGGTTGGCGTGGTCTTGCTGGTGGAATTCTTGAAAATGCCGTCGCAAAGTTTTCAAACTTAGGTTCAGAGAATAAGATCATTGCTTGGCTTGGTCCTGCAATAGGCAAACAAGCTTTTGAAGTAGGCGATGATGTGTTGGAAGCTTTCGTTAGTTTTGACTCTCAAGCTAAGCTTGCATTTGAAGCCAAAGCTGAACCGGGCAAATGGCTAGCGAATATGTCTCAGCTTGCAACGCAAAGACTGAACAAAGTTGGTGTCACTTCTGTTACAGACTCCAATCTATGTACCTTCGCTGATGCGGATGCGTTCTATTCTTATCGTCGTGATGGTATTACTGGACGCCAAGCTACTTTTATTTGGTTAGAGTAACCTTTAGTTAGTGCAACCAGTCATCCAGTTCATTTATATTTTTATATCAGCTCTATTCTTCATTCTTATCCCTTGAAAATCCGCGTTACCGTATCCATCTTCTAACCATAAGATAAACATATCTAAGAGTAGGAAGGTTGGCATGCGTCTCGATCGATTCACTAGTAAATTCCAAATTGCGATATCTGATGCTCAGTCGCTCGCATTAGGTCGTGATCACCAATATATAGAACCTGTGCACCTAATGGTGTCTTTGCTTAATCAAGATGGTAGTGCAATTCGTCCATTGCTCACCATGCTGAATATTGATGTGGTTCAATTGCGTTCTAAATTGAGCGAAATATTAGACCGAGTGCCTAAAGTAAGTGGCATCGGTGGTGACGTTCAGCTATCGAATGCGATGGGAACGCTGTTTAACCTGTGTGATAAGGTCGCGCAAAAGCGTCAAGACAGTTATATATCTTCAGAAGTATTCCTACTGGCTGCTATTGAAGACAAAGGTCCTTTAGGAAACCTACTTAAAGAGCTAGGTCTTACCGAGCAAAAATTATCTCAAGCTATTGAACAAGTCCGCGGTGGCCAGAAGGTCGATGACCCGAATGCGGAAGATAGACGCCAAGCACTCGAGAAGTTCACCATTGATCTGACCGAAAGAGCAGAGCAAGGCAAGCTAGATCCTGTTATTGGCCGAGACGACGAAATCCGTCGCACTATCCAAGTACTTCAACGCCGCACCAAGAACAACCCTGTCATTATCGGTGAACCAGGTGTCGGTAAAACAGCGATAGTCGAAGGTTTGGCTCAGCGTATTATTAACAATGAAGTACCTGAAGGTTTGAGAGGCCGACGTGTACTTTCGTTAGATATGGGCTCTTTAATTGCCGGTGCTAAATATCGTGGTGAATTTGAAGAACGTTTAAAATCAGTTCTTAATGAATTATCGAAAGAAGAGGGCAATATCATTCTCTTCATCGATGAAATTCACACCATGGTCGGTGCGGGCAAAGGTGAAGGCTCTATGGATGCGGGTAATATGCTGAAACCTGCATTGGCTCGTGGTGAACTTCACTGTGTAGGTGCAACCACACTCGATGAATATCGGCAGTATATAGAGAAAGATCCTGCGTTAGAGCGTCGATTCCAAAAAGTGATAGTCGATGAGCCAACCGTGGAAGACACGGTCGCAATTCTCCGCGGTTTGAAAGAGCGCTATGAACTTCACCATCATGTAGAAATTACTGACCCTGCGATTGTCGCGGCGGCAACCTTATCTCATCGATACGTTTCTGATCGCCAATTGCCAGATAAGGCGATTGATCTGATTGATGAAGCGGCTTCGAGTATCCGTATGCAGATCGACTCAAAACCTGAGTCGTTAGATAAGCTCGAGCGTAAAATCATTCAATTGAAGATCGAGCAGCAAGCTCTTACCAATGAAAATGATGAAGCCAGTGAAAAACGCCTTCGAACATTACAAGAAGAGCTTTCTGACAAAGAACGCGATTTCGCAGAACTTGAAGAAGTGTGGAATGCAGAGAAAGCCGCGCTTTCTGGCACGCAACACATCAAGTCAGAGCTAGAACAAGCACGTATGGATATGGATTTTGCGAGACGTGCTGGTGATCTTAACCGAATGTCTGAATTGCAATACGGTCGAATTCCAGAATTAGAGAAGCAGTTAGATCTTGCGACTCAAGCTGAAATGCAAGAAATGACGCTGCTGCGTAATAAGGTCACGGATGCAGAAATTGCAGATGTGCTATCTAAACAAACAGGCATCCCTGTTTCTAAAATGCTAGAAGCTGAGAAAGAGAAGCTTCTTAAAATGGAAGGTGTTCTACATAAGCGTGTTATTGGTCAAGCGGAAGCTGTCGAAGTGGTATCTAATGCGATTCGTCGTAGCCGTGCAGGTTTATCTGATCCAAACAAGCCGATTGGCTCTTTCTTATTCCTTGGTCCAACTGGCGTTGGTAAAACGGAGTTGTGTAAAACACTCGCGAACTTCATGTTTGATAGTGACGATGCAATGGTGCGTATCGACATGTCTGAGTTTATGGAGAAACACTCTGTTGCTCGTTTGGTTGGTGCTCCTCCGGGTTACGTTGGATATGAAGAAGGTGGTTACTTAACAGAAGCAGTGCGTCGCAAGCCTTATTCAGTGATTTTGCTAGATGAAGTAGAGAAAGCGCATCCTGATGTTTTCAATATCTTATTGCAGGTGCTTGATGATGGACGCTTAACTGATGGACAAGGTCGTACAGTCGATTTTAGAAACACGGTAGTGATCATGACATCCAACCTTGGCTCTTCGAGAATTCAAGAGAACTTCAATACGCTCGACTACCAAGGAATAAAGAATGAAGTGATGGAAGTGGTAGGTAAACATTTCCGTCCTGAGTTTTTGAACCGAGTTGATGAAAGCGTGGTGTTCCATCCATTGGGTCAAGAGCACATTCAGTCGATAGCCGCTATTCAGCTTAAGCACCTTAAGAAGAGAATGGAAGACAATGGTTATGAGCTTGAAGTTTCGGATAAAGCACTCAAGTTAATTTCTCAAGTTGGTTTTGATCCAGTATATGGTGCACGACCTTTGAAAAGAGCGATTCAACAAAGTGTCGAGAACCCGTTAGCGAAAGCGATACTGGCAGGAAAAATTAATCCAGATAAGAAAGTGCAGCTATTAGTAAACAACGACCGCATTATTGCTCACCAATAGTTGAAGTAAGAACGGTAGGTACGATTGGCCGAAATTAAGGCTTAATCGTACCTATTTTAAACGCTTTGTGTGAATAGTGTTCGAACGGTCGCCGGTGGCGGCTTTTTTTCGTTTTTAGCCTTGTACAAAGGATTATTCTCTCTATAATGCGCCTCCGTTGCCAAGGATAACCAAGCGGTTTTAACTGAGTAACAAGACGGTGATAAGCATTTAAGATGCTTTGAAAAATTAGCTGGAAAAAGTGTTTGACACTGGAATCTAATCCGCTAGAATGGCCGTCCACTTCGAGAGGCTCCTTACTAAAAGGAAGGCTCAACAAGTAAAGCTCTTTAACAATTTAA
>NZ_JBFRLK010000054.1:0-61760 GCF_041469805.1 Vibrio sp. 10N.286.48.C11
TAGCAAGCTTTTGTCCAGAACCTTCATAAGCTGAATTTTCGCCCGTGGCATTTTCTAGTTCAAAAGTCCTCCTTTCCGACTCAGAACCGAACTCTATATGAGTTGTCGGGAGATTTTCTTTTACCCTCCCTACATCAAACGGATCCATAGCTGATCTTCCTAGCGACTTACAACGTAAGAGGCCGATTAAAAGGGAGAAAAAATTATGGCCACCGTTTATGTCAGCATCGGAAGCAACATTAACCGCGAATATCACGTCACAGAATCTCTCAAAGCATTGAATAGTCACTTTGCACCTCTGAACATTTCTAATTTCTACGATTGTGAGCCTGTTGGTTTTGAAGGGGACAACTTCCTAAACCTAGTCGCAGGGTTTGAATGTGACCTTTCTATCGCTGAACTGGCTAAGGTTCTGCATCAAATCGAATTAGAAAATGACCGCAAGCGAGAAACTAAAGAATATGCCTCGCGCACGATGGATATCGATATCCTTCTTTACGGTAACGAAGTAGGCATTATTGATGGAGTAGAGCTGCCTCGAGGTGAAATCACCGAGTACGCTTTTGTGCTTCGACCGTTAGTTGATGTTGCCGCGCAAGAACTTCATCCCACTCTAGATATCTCTTTTCAGCATCTCTGGAACAACTTCGATCAGCTGAGTCAGAAAACCGAACTTATACCGTTCGAGGTCAGCTTCACTTAGTCCCTGTAACTGCTTTAAACAGAACGCTTGAGCTTTATTGATCTTTTCTTCTAACAGGCACGTAACTCACTCTACCTTCTAAGGATCGGAAACTGTTATGAATCACAATGCGATTATCACCATCACAAATCTCAGATTAAGAACCTTCATCGGCTTCAACGAAGAAGAAAAAACCAAGCAGCAAGACATCGTCATAAATGCGGAGATCCATTATCCCGCGAACAACCTTTGCCTCTCTGATGATGTGGAGAACGCACTTAACTACAAAAATATCTGCAAAAAAATTATTGAACATGTTGAATCTGGACGGTTTCTGCTTTTAGAAAAGTTAACCAGCGACGTACTCGGTATTTGTATCGACCATTCATGGGTTCGATACGCTCAGGTGAGAATTGACAAGCCTCATGCTCTACGTTTTGCCGATTCCGTCTCGCTCACCCTGAGCTATGAAGCAGAACTTGAAGATTAACTCATAAGGAGCGACTCAATGCTAACCACAGAAGCTGAAAAAGTAAGAGAAGCTTTGCTCGAAAAGGGGCTTGAAACCCCGATGACATCGAGCGAAATGAACCCCGACCAGAAGTACAACCGCATCAAAGGGCTTTTGACGGAAGTTGTCAGTACGCTCGGGCTGGATTTAACCGATGACAGTCTCGCTGAAACACCTCATCGCATTGCAAAGATGTACGTTCACGAGATATTTTCAGGGCTCGACTACAATAACTTCCCCAAAATTAGTGTTATCGACAACAAAATGTCAGTTGATGAAATGGTTAAGGTATCGGATATAGATTTAACTTCGACGTGCGAACATCACTTCATCACCATCGATGGTTTAGCACAAGTGGCTTATATCCCAGAATCCAAGATTCTTGGGCTATCTAAAATAAACCGTATTGTTCGATTCTTTGCTCAGCGTCCGCAGGTTCAAGAACGCCTTACTCAACAAATCCTGGTCGCGATACAGGCTCTGGTCGAAACAGAAAATGTGGCTGTGACGATTAAAGCAACTCACTACTGCGTTAAATCGAGAGGCGTTATGGACGCTAACTCTGAAACCACCACAACCGCGCTTGGTGGCAGTTTCAAAACTAACCCTCAAACTAGAGCTGAGTTTTTACGATGAGTGAAACGATTCTAATAACTGGAGTGGGGAAGCGTTTAGGATTCGCTCTGGCGCAGCAACTTATATCTGACGGATACAAAGTCGTTGGCACTTACCGAAGCGACTATCCCCAGCTGAAAATACTGCGCGACAGTGGAGCCGACTTACAACAGGTAGACTTTTATCAACAAAGCAGCCTAGAGGGCTTTCTTCATTACGTTGGTCAAGAATATAAGACACTTCGTGCCATCATACATAACGCTTCCGACTGGAAGCCTGAGAACAAGACAAACCCCAGTGAAAATGCATCACAAATCATGCACCAGATGATGACGATTCACGCCACCGTGCCTTATCTGGTTAATTTAATGCTCAAAGACCAACTAATGTCTGGCGATAAAACGTCGGACATCATCCACATCAGTGATTACGTTGCGGAAAAAGGCAGTAAAAAACACATCGCTTACGCGGCCAGTAAAGCCGCACTCAACAACTTGACGCTGTCGTTCTCAGCGATGTTGGCTCCCAAGGTGAAAGTCAATACTGTCTCTCCTGCCATGATAAAATTCAATGAACATGATGACGAGGCGTACAAAACCAAAGCTCTGAAAAAAGCACTGATTCCCGCAGAGGCAGGCTTTGAAGAAGTGATAGATGGCATTAAGTTTGTTTTGGCTAGTCACTATATGACAGGAAGGACTTTGCACCTTGATGGCGGCAGGCACTTGAAGTGAAGTTCATGCGTTGTGATCTTGAGGCAGGATAGTCAACTAATCTATTCGTCTTTCATATCGTCTAACTACATTTTTTTAAGTTGTCCCTCGACACTTTTTGGGTTTTAGACATTAGAACGTGTTTGCATGGGCGACTCACCAAACAACTGCTTGTAGCTTTGGCAAAAATATCCCAGATGAAAAAAACCAAAGTCAAAGGCGATTTCATTGATGCACCGTTGTTCGCTCGGATTTTGCAGAATGCGCCGTACCTGGTTGAGACGTACATTTTGTATAAATTGTTTTGGTGATATGCCACAACAGGACTCAAAGGTGTATTGCAGCGTACGGCGACTGACATAAACCGCATCGCACAGTTCAGACACGGTGACGGGTTTACGGTACTGCGAGTTATCTAGGTACTGCCTAATTCGACGCATTGTGTTCTCACGCTGTGAGGCATTGGTTTTTTGCATATTTTGATTAGACGATTGAGCGAACAATTCGACCAACATATCTTGAACAATGGATTGATGAGTTTGAAAAGACCAGCGAGATTGACTCGGGGAGAGTAGTAAGCTCAAGTAAGCTTTTATTTGTTGGGTGTAGTGTTGAGAGCAACCAAGAAAGTGGCTCTTGCTGTTTAATGATTCAATCTCTAGCTGTTGCTGAATCATTTCAACCAGTGAAGGGCTTATGACTAACCCATAAATAGAAAAGGTTTCTGGCGTAAGTAGCTCAAAATCCGCCCCAGCCTCACGGATCAAAATACTATCAGGATTACCTTGTGCGTAATTGATGTGTAAAGGTCTATCGTTAGCACTGATCCCTAACCAAATCCCTTCATTAATACGACATTGCTGCTTGAGTTTTCGGTTGCTGTCTTCTCGAAATAGGTGCACGTGAGAAAATTTTCGTTCACGGATCTGACCTAGAAAACTTCCTTGACTCAGTTGGTCATATTCTTGCTGCCAGTTAAAGAGGCTGGCTGCCTGCTGATTTGCATCAAATGTGTTGAATGTGCACAAATTAGGTGCATAACGCATCAATTCTTCATCCTTTCTCATCATTCCATGACCTACCCATGTGACCCATATTAGTACAGTGTGTCTTTAAGTTTATGTTTATTAATGCTTTTTTATGTTTGCCGATTCTTGATATTCATTCGGTTCAAAAATCGCTTAATTACTCATATATACAAAAGGTTATTGAGCAAGAACTGAACCAGTTTATGAAGAGGGAATTTATGACAGCAGCTTATCGCCGACAACAAGGGCACCTGGTTTTTAACTTTGAGTCGTTAGCAGATCTGATGGCAAAGGCTACGCCAGAGCGTTCAGGGGATGTTTTGGCTGGTGTATCTGCGACTTCTGCTGCAGAGCGTGTTGTAGCTCAGATGACACTGGCAGACTTGCCCCTAAAGACGTTTTTAAATGAAGCGGTGATCCCTTATGAAAGTGATGAAGTTACTCGTTTAATCATTGATAGCCATGATAGAGAGGCGTTTAAAGCGATTGATCACCTTACAGTGGGAGACTTTCGGAACTGGCTGCTAAGTGATGAAGCCGATAGTCTCACGCTTGCAAAGCTGCGTCCTGGTTTAACTCCAGAAATGGTGGCTGCAGTGAGTAAGATCATGCGTAATCAGGATTTGATCCAAGTCGCCAAAAAATGTCGGGTAGTGACTGCGTTTCGTAACACCATTGGCTTGCCTAGTCGTTTATCCACCCGTTTACAGCCCAATCATCCAACCGATTCTCTCAATGGCATTGCCGCCAGTATTTTTGATGGTTTGATGTATGGCAATGGTGATGCTGTGATCGGCATTAATCCCGCAACAGATAATGTACCACAGGCAATTAAGTTGATGAATCTGATGGAAGAGGTCATTCAACACTACCAGATCCCGACCCAATCTTGCGTATTAACCCATGTTACAAACACGATTGAAGCGATTGAGATGGGCGCTCCGGTGGATCTCGTCTTTCAATCTATTGGTGGCACTCAAGGTACGAACGACACCTTTGGTATTAACCTTTCGATCCTTAAAGAAGCAAACGAAGCGGCGCTTTCGCTGAACCGAGGCACCGTTGGAAGTAACGTCATGTACTTTGAGACAGGGCAAGGAACATCTCTCTCTGCCAATGCTTTTCATGGTGTGGACCAACAAACTTGTGAGACACGGGCTTATGCCGTAGCGCGTCATTTTAATCCATTGTTGGTTAATACCGTGGTCGGCTTTATCGGCCCTGAATATCTCTTTGATGGAAAACAGATTATTCGAGCAGGGCTTGAGGACCATTTTTGTGGCAAATTGCTTGGCCTGCCGATGGGGTGTGATATCTGCTATACCAACCATGCCTATGCCGATCAAAATGATATGGATAACTTACTGACATTGCTCGGTGTCGCTGAGTGCTCGTTCATTATGGGGATTCCGGGTTCCGATGACATCATGCTCAATTATCAAACAACCTCGTTTCATGATGCACTTTATGCACGCAAGGTGTTGGGTTTAAAACCTGCGCCGGAGTTTGAGGAGTGGCTAACTCAGATGCAGATTTTTGATGATGTAAAAGATGTGCGCCTAAATGAACGACTCTCCGGCTCATTTGCTGGCGCTCTAGCACAACTTAATGGAGGCCCCGCACATGGGTAAGGTGGTCTCTATGGCAAAACATTCTGCTTCTAAGTTGGTAACTCAAAACCCTTGGCACGAGCTTAAAGGTTTTACATCGGCACGTATTGCACTGGGTCGAAGTGGAAATAGCGTTCCAACTAAAGAGTTGCTTTCATTTCAACTCGACCATGCACAGGCGATGGATGCCGTTCATTGTGCTTTAGATGTGGATTCATTGGTTGAGCTCATCGCTCAATCAAACTCGGTCATTCAACACACTTCTCAGGCACCAATTAAGGCGCACAGCAAAGCGACAGACAGATTCATGTATTTGCAAAGGCCGGATCTTGGTCGTGAGCTTGATGACGTCTGTTGGAATCAGTTGCAAGCCGTTCTTCATTCAGAGTCTCCCCCGTTTGATCTCGCGATAGTAGTCGCTGATGGCTTGTCTTCAATTGCCATTCAAAATCATGCAAATCCAGTCATTGAGCATCTGCTTTCTTTATTAGGGGAAGACGAAGTGCCGTGGCATGTTGCTCCTATTACTGTTGTGAGGCAGGGCCGAGTGGCAATAGGAGATGATGTTTGCGAGTGCTTACAAGCCAAGATGGTGGTGGTTTTGATTGGTGAACGCCCGGGACTGACCTCTCCAGATAGCATGGGTATGTACCTGACTTGGCAGGCAAGAAGAGGAGCAAAAGACTCTGATAGGAACTGCATTTCTAATATTCGCCCACAGGGGTTGGCTTATGAAGATGCGTGTAAGCGAGCGGTATACCTATTGAAGGAAGCTCGTCGGCTAGAGCTTTCTGGGGTCAACCTTAAAGACCGTTCGAGTATCGAGGAAGAAGGTGGTGAGCAGTTAGAAGACAAGCACACAGGCAATTTTTTAATTGGATAAAAGACAAAAATAGAGGGATTTACAATGTCAGAACATCAGGAATATTTGGCGCAAAGACAACTTAAAAGGGGCACTGCTGGGTGGATTTTGCTAGCAGGGTTAGGCGTTTCATACGTGATCTCTGGTGACTTTGCAGGCTGGAACTTTGGTATCGGTCAAGCTGGTTGGGGAGGCTTTCTTATTGCTGCAATTGCTATGGCGGTGATGTACTTTACCCTTGTCCTTTCTTTGGCGGAGATGTCTGCGGCTATTCCCGCTGCAGGAGGTGGCTATAGTTTTGCTCGACAAGCCATGGGACCAACGGGGGGATTTTTTACCGGCTTATCCGTCTTAATTGAGTATGCCCTTGCACCTGCCGCGATTGTCATTTTTATTGGCTCAGCGGTGAATGAACTAATGGGTATCGATGGTCCTCTTGTTTACGCGATCTTTTATGCCATCTTTATCGGTATTCATATGGCAGGGGTAGGAGAAGCTCTGAAAGTCATGATGGTCATCAGTGGGTTAGCCGTACTAGCAATTCTTATGACAGCAGGCGTATTGGTTAGTGAGTTTGATGCTAATAATCTGTTTGATATCGCTCCGGCAACCGCACAAGCCACAGAACTACTTCCTTTTGGTTGGTATGGTGTATGGGCGGCACTACCGTTTGCAATGTGGCTTTTTCTTGCGGTAGAAGGGGTTCCACTGGCTGCTGAAGAGGCGAAAAACCCGGCCAAGGATGTACCCAAAGGTATTATCGGCGCAATGTTATTCTTACTGGTCACCGCTACCTTAGTCGTTCTGCTGCTTGCGGGCGCTGTGGGTTCTGAAGCGATTGCGAATAGTGCCGTTCCTCTAGTCGATGCCTTGAAGTTGACCGGTAATCCAACCGTTGCAACGGCTGTTAATATACTAGGACTTGCAGGACTTATTGCTTCATTCTTCTCGATTATCTACGGTTATAGCCGCTTAGTGTTTGCATTGTCTCGTGCGGGTTACTTGCCTCAAAGCTTGTCGCTTACAAACAAAAACAAAGTGCCTGCTCGTGCTTTAGTGGTGCCGGGTGTGTTTGGTTTTGCTGTGTCATTGACCGGAGAAGGCGACCTGATCTTGGCGATGGCGGTAGTGGGGGCGACAGTGTCTTATGCATTAATGTCGCTTAGTCATATATTGTTGCGTATCAAGCAACCAGAGCTTCACCGTCCATACAAAACACCGGGTGGCATGCTGACTTCCGGCACTTCACTAGTGCTGTCGCTTATTGCAATGACGGGTGTTTATGCTTTTGACCCATCTGCATTCTTTATGACTATGGGACTCTTTGTGATTGGTGGTGCTTATTATGGCCTATATAGCCGTAATAAATTGGTCGCATCGACCGCTGAGGAAGAGTTTGAGATGCTGTCGGTTGCAGAGAAAGAGCTTGAGGCTACTAATTAGATCCAATTTCTAATGGTATTTAAGGCTCTAGTGCTTTGCTGGAGCCTTTATTACACTACTTGTAGTAACTTGCGTGTAAACCCCAATCGCGATCACCTCTAACGATAAATATTAATTTAGAAATAGTGCTGTTTTAGGATCATTTTCTTGGAACGTTTTTGTCCAGACACTTATCATGATTTTTTATAACGAGTTAGATTCATAGCGACGAGCCCCGAAGTTCATTGATAGTGAAGTTTTCATCGCGCTAATCATGTCGATTGCCTTTCTCTAAAGATAAGTTGAAATGATGCAAAGGAAGAATTCGGCATAGATTATGAATGGGATTGATTCAGTAGACGGAATATATGATTCACTAGTAATTAGGATGAATTACTGTTCGCATGTGTATATGTAGCCTACTCCAGACTAATTTCCCTCACACCCCAACACTGCGACAAACGCATCCAAATACTTTTCTATAGTTAAATCCGCAGAAACCGGCGGTAGTTCTACAGTAATGCACGGTAGGCTTCTTTCTTGGCACCATGTACCGAATGAGCCTGGGGTTTCGTAATCCACGTCTTCCACGAGTGGTAGGTTGAACTGCTTGCCTAGCCAAGTGGCGAGTTCCGATTGGGTTGGGTCGTCGACCATAGCGAGTGGTTCGTGGAAAGAGATGACGAACTTGGGTTGGCGTTGCTCAATGAGGTTAATGAGCGACTGCACTTCCGGTTCAAGCAGATCGGCTTGTCCCGTTTTTACTTTTACATCTCTGACTGGTGTGTGAGAACTCCAGCGATAGACGGTCCCATTTTCTGTCCAGTTCTGAGTCGGAAAGGCGCGGTTTAGATCGACTTGGTTAGCGTTGGCACGAGTACCCAATTGATTGCCGTCCGGGTTCATCGACAGGATTACATCGTGTCGTAAGTTGGCGGCAGGCAAACATCTTAGCGCGCAAGATAAACCTGCGATAGAAGCCGTTTCATCACCGTGTGTGCCTGCTAAAATCAGCCCGCGAGACTCGCTTTCTACTTGCGCGGGGAAATAGAGCAAAGGCGCACCCAACACTGATTTTCCATATGACAGCGGCTTTATTGAAAATGCAGCTCTTTCCGTTCTTGGAATTAAACTCACCTTTATCTCCTGATTGATCAAGTACTATCAAGTATTAACGATTACACAAACTTACTTAAATAAACTAAAGCGTTAAAACTCGTCAACAGTCGCATTGTTAATTTTATTACTTGCTTCAAAGATAGGCTAGGAGAGCAAAAACATATGGATTTTAAGAAACATTCAACGGCTTTACTCATTTCATCTCTATTGACCCCTTTTATCTCAGTAACTGCCGTTGCTGACACATTGCCTGCGGGAACTTCTCTGGCGAAAGAACAACATTTAGTTCGTGCTAACGATGCAGAAGCGGCGACGCTTGACCCTGCGAAAGCAGAAGGCCTGCCAGAAATGCACATTCTACGTGACCTATTTGAAGGTTTAGTGATTCAAGATCGCGATGGCAATATCACCCCAGGTGTTGCACAGTCTTGGGAAACCGAAGACAACCAGACGTTTGTATTCCACCTACGTAAAGACGCGAAATGGTCGAATGGCGATCCGGTGACGGCCGATGATTTCGTGTATGCGATAAGACGCGCGGTCGATCCTAAAACGGCATCGCCGAATGTTTGGTATCTCAAGCTTACTCAAATCAACAACATTGCTGACGTAGCCGAAGGCAAAAAGCCCGTTGAAGAGTTAGGTATCTCTGCAGTCGATAAACACACGGTGAAATTCGAACTCGATAGTAAAGTGCCTTACTTTGTGGCGATGACAGGCCACACATCCATGATGCCAGTGCACAAAGCAACCCTAGAAAGTAGTGACAAGCCGTGGAGCGATCCTAAGCAATTTGTTGGTAATGGTGCATTCGTACTAGATGAGTGGGTGGTGAACGAGCGCATTGAGCTTAAGAAGAACCCGACGTACTGGGACAGTTCAGATACCCACTTAACCGAAGTAACTTATATTCCGTTTGAGAATCAGAATGCCTCGATTAACCGTTATGCGGTGGGCGAGGTCGATATTACTTCGGACGTGCCGACACACATGGCGCAGCAGCTTAAAAGCAAATATCAAGATGCGTTTACCACAGTGCCTCTGTTGTGTACTTACTACTACGCATTCAATACTACGCGACCACCTTTTGATGATGCGCGAGTACGTAAAGCTGTCTCTTATTCTATGATGCGTGACGTTATCACCAATGGTGTGACTCAGGTGGGCAACTTACCGGCTTATACCTTTGCTCATGAGTACACGGCTGGTTTTGATGCAACACAACCTGAATACAGCACGTGGACTCAGAAAGAACGCGATCAAAAGGCCAAAGAACTATTGCAAGAATCGGGCTACGATGCGTCTAACCCGTTGGATTTCAAACTGCTTTACAATACCAGTGAATCGAACAAGTCGATTGCAGTGGCGATTGCATCAATGCTGAAAGGCAACTTAGGCGCACAAGTTGAACTAGAAAACCAAGAGTGGAAGTCTTACTTGGTATCGCGTCGCCAAGGTGATTTTGATGTGATGCGCGCCTCTTGGTGTGGTGACTACAATGAAGCATCAACCTTCTTGAGCCTGTTGCGTTCTGGCTCTTCAGGTAACTTTGCTCGCTACAACAATGAAAAGTACGACGCAGCAATGGATAGCGCACTAGCCGCAACCAGCGAACAAGATCGCCAAGGTTTCTACGACCGGGCAGAACAGTTGCTGGCAGAAGACATGCCGATCGCGCCAATCTACTACTACATGCAGGCTCGTCTAGTGCGACCAAGTGTCGGTGGTTTTGCGAAGAACAATGTAGAAGGGCGTATCTACTCTAAAGATCTCTACATTGAAGAGTAATTGAGCTTCTTATATACCAATAAAATTCTGAAATAAAGAAAAGGGATGTTGATCATAAATATCTGATCAACGTCCCTTCGTCATTAATCTGTAACGGTAAGCGCAAAAAACTGAAACCTGATTGAAGTATTTTTCACTTTTATTTCAATCAGGTGAAGCCATGTTACCCCCTCTACGTGCCCTTGTTGCGTTCGAAGCTGTTGCCCGCCTCGGTTCTATTGGCGCTGCTGCGCGCGAGCTTTGTGTTACCCAAGCTGCGGTGAGTCAGCAGCTTAAAAGTTTAGAAACCTTTCTCGATACCACATTGTTTGAGCGCAGCTCCAAAGGCGTAAAGCTAACGTCAGCTGCTCAGCATTATCAACCGATTGTGGCAGGCTCACTTGCTCACCTTAAATTGCAGACTCAAATCTTGTTCGGGGAAAAAGAAACCGACGTGTTGAGCCTGCGCGTTAATCACACTTTTTGCCATAACTGGCTGTTACCTCGCCTGCCATCTTTTTATCAAAAATACCCTTTTATCAGGCTCGATATTCAGCTGGTGGACTGGCCATCAACCAATCCTTGTCAGAATGTCGATATCGAACTAACCAACGGCAAGGTCGAAAGCGAAGACACCCATAGTGAGCGACTGTTTCAGGAGCATAGGTAACTGGTGTGCAGCCCTTTCAGAGAAATTACGCTCAGCAATTCAGAAGATCAAACTTGAGCAACAACCAACTCTAACAATTAAGTCTAGTTTTGGTATTAGCTTGCTATCAGAAAAGGAAAAGTGGAAAGACTGTGCGATCGCGCGCTTTATCAAGCAAAGCTAAAAGGACGAAATACAATTGTGATTGAAGAGTCATACCCGGCATCAACAAAAGCGATCGGCAGCTCTTAGTTTGACTAAGAGCCAACATCCACACAAATTATTTTTGGCATGTTTAGCCCTAAAAGGCTTTCGTCGTGCAAAGTGATGACGAAAATCGGTAAATAAAAGTCAAAAATAAAAACGCGAGCGGTAGATTGCGATTTATGTTGGTGCTACGTTATGAGCAATTTATAACATATAAGTCATGACACATTAGACTGAGAGATAGCAGCTAACGATGAACAAGACAAAAAGATATCCGGCCAGCATAGTATTCAGCTACCTAATACTTTCATCTTTATGGGTTTTATTTTCTGATCTCGCGGTTGAATCATTATCAAATGACTTGCGTGAACATGCCTTAGCACAGACAGTCAAAGGTCTGGTATTTATCATTCTAACGTCTGCTCTGTTATGGGTAATGGTTCGGAAAAATAATCGCGATTTAGAGAGCGCCAACGATCTTGATAGTGTCACCGGGCTTCATAGCCCATCAGTTTTTTATCGATATTTAAATAAAAGACTGAAAAATTCTCAAGCCATTGACCATTATGTCCTCTTCTTATTAGACATTGATAACTTCAAATCTGTCGCTGACCAGATCGGATTCGAAAATACAAATTCATTTTTAAAAGACATTGCACGATCTATTGAATTTCCTATTGAGCATCAACCACTTTCGTCACGGGTACATTCCGATGGTTTCGCATGTTTAGTCAAACTCGATGATAAGGAAGATATTGAATCCTACATTGCTCTCGTACATCGTAGATTTAACCAGTGTGCTTATCGTTATGATATCCACGCCACTTGTTGTATTGGCGCTGCTCTATTCCCCTCGGATGGGAATAATGCCAAGCAACTCATGGCATCAGCAACCCACGCCTTAACTGAAGCAAAGAAAAGCAAGGACACGATTGAATTTCATGACCCAAAACTCACTGAGCTTGAACGTCAACGACAAGAAATGGTGCAAGAATTACGTAAAGCGATTGATGACAAAGCGATTGATATTGTGTTTCAGCCTAAATTCAACATTGAAAGTAAATTTGTCGCTGGCGTGGAGGTGTTGTCTCGTTGGACGCATGAGCGCTATGGTGTCGTTTCACCGGATATCTTTGTCGCGCTAGCAGAAGAGAATCATTTTTGTCGTGATTTGACTACGTTAGTTCTAGAGAAGACTGCGTCACAACTTAGGGCTAATGGCTTGCTAGGGAATGCGCTTAATAGTGTCTCGGTCAATATTTCAGCGGTAGAGCTAAATAGCGTTGATGACATGAACCATCTGGATGAATATCTACGAAAGGATCCCGAGTTTGCTCGCTTACTTTGTCTTGAAATTACTGAAACCGCTATTTTGAAAGATATAGATCAGTGTGCGATCGCTGTTCAGAAGTTAAAAAAACAAGGGGTGTCCTTTTCGATAGATGATTTTGGTGTTGGCTACACGTCTTTTGGTATATTTAGCAAATTGGATGTAGATGAAATCAAAGTCGATCGCAGTTACATCAATGGGTTGGAAGATGATTATCGTTCTAGAGCCATAACGTCTGGTATTATTGATATAGCGCGAGGGTTTGGCATTAGTGTAGTGGCTGAAGGGGTTGAAAATGCTCAACAACTGTCAATTTTGAAAATGTTAAATTGCGAACAAGCCCAAGGTTATTATTTGGGCTACCCGATGCCATATAAACAGTTGAAAGAAAGTCTCACCTCTGAAATAGAACCATGTTCAACAACATAATTTAATACTTTTTCATCTAGGCTACAGAGATACAGATGACTTGTATCGAGAAGGATGCTGTTGGCCTAACTATAAGAAATCCCCATTCGTTGACTAGACGAATGGGGATTTTAGTTACTAGGGGGTAGTAATTTTATCTTTTAACTTGTTTCAGGTTTTAAATAGCCACCATAGTCGCGGCTTTCTTCATTGCTTCTTTGGTTGAACACTCAATCACGTTCGCGTTAGTAAAGCGGTGTGCGTCTTTCACTAGGATGTCGTGAGCCAAAATAACCAGTCTTGCGTTCGCTACATCTAGGTCGGTGATGCGGTTCTGAATACCGTTTTGACCTTGAGTTTCTACCTTGATCTTAAGGCCTGCTGCTAAGCCTGCTTTTTCCAGTGCTTTCGCTGCCATGAAGGTGTGTGCAACACCTGAAGGGCAACATGTTACTGCTACGATGTCGTACTCGCCTTCGCCTGCTACAGGTGCTGTTTGAGCTTGAACTGGCGCTGCTTCAACCATGTCATCTTCTGTTTCTACTGCGACTGGTTTCCAGAAGCCAACGATAACCGCTGTGGTTAGCGAGCCAAGTGCAATACCTACTACGTACATTGGAATGTTGCTTGATACAGGTGCAGTGATTAAGCCGCCCCAAGGTGCGTGAAGTAGAACGTCTGTCATGAAGCCAAACACACAACCCACGATACCACCGGCAACGATTGAAGGAAGTACGCGCATTGGGTCATTCGCTGCGAACGGGATAGCGCCTTCAGAGATACCGATAGAACCCATGATTGCTGCAGCTTTACCTGCTTCTTGCTCTTGTTTAGAGAACTTGTTTTTGAATAGGAACGTTGCCAATGCCATGCCTAGAGGTGGTGTACAAATCGCGATGCCAACGCCGCCCATTAGCCAAGGTTGTGTGTCTACTTGAGTTTGGGCAAATAGGGTCGCTACTTTGTTTATAGGGCCGCCCATATCAAACGCCGTCATACCGCCAAGGATTGTACCCAGAACCATCTTAGATGCGCCAGCCATTGAAGCTAGGAACTCGTTCATAGAAGACATGAACAGTTTGATTGGTTCACCGATGCCCCACAATACGATACCTGCAGAGATTAACGTGCCTAGAAGCGGGTAGATAAAGTACGCTCCTAGCGCCGTCATATTTGCAGAAAGTGGGATCTTCTTAAGTTGGAACACCACGCCACCGGCGATAAAGCCTGCCACGATACAACCAAGGAAGCCGCCGCCCATGTCAGCCATGATGCCAGAAGAGATCATCGCAGGTGCCAGTGCTGGTTTGTCTGCAATTGAGTAACCAATAAAGCCGCCAAGAATGATTGGGAAAAGAACAAGGCCCTTGATACCGATGTTAGAGATATCTGCTAGTAAGCCGTCTGCTGGAACCGCACCTTTGCCTGATGCCATGACCGCTAAAGCCAGCAGAACACCACCGGCTACGATAAAAGGCAGCATGTGTGAGGTTCCGAAAAGCAGGTGACCTTTCATGGTACTAAGGATTTTTTTATAGTCGCTACTACTATTCTTATTATTAGAATTGCTACTGGTATTCGTAGCTTGATTTGCTAGGGTGCTCATAATTTTCTACGCCTTATGAATTAATTAAAATATTAAGGATTTGATGTTCATCTTTTGCGTTATGGATATTTTGAATAAATTCATCACTGAATTTTCCAAATAGTTCTTGTAGTACATAAATATGATGGTCAGCACCGTTGTCGGGTGAGGCAATCATAAAAAATACGGTTGGATTGATGTCGTCTTCATCGCCATAATCAATACCTTTACGCTTAACACCGACAGCGATTGCTGGCTCAGTTACCGCCTTGCTTTTTGAGTGTGGGTAAGCGATGCCGTCCATTGAGGTAATGCTTTGAGATTCACGAATTTCAATGTCTGCCAAGAAGGCTTCTTTATTACTGATTCGGTTGTTTTCAAATAACATGCTTGCCAATTCTTCAAACAGTTCTTTTTTATTATTCGCTTGAAGGTTGTTATTAATTAAGTTGACGTTAGTTAGCTGTGTGACCATTTATTAACTCATTCACTATTGAAGTTCTTGAATTAAAATTAATGGATTAACGGCATTCGCGAAATAGCAAATAAAAGCCCTTCACTGTACATTTGTACCAAGCAAAATTAAGTGTGATTTGCATCATTCATCCAGTGTGAGATGGGTCATATTTGATGGTGTTTTTGATTATGTTTTTGACACGCCGAGCGGCCTCATCAGCAACAAAAATGCCCCGCATGAGCAGGGCAGTAAGACTTTGTACTGAGTTCTAAGGGAGCTAGCTGTAAGCACGCGCTACTCGGCCAACGCAATCCAGTTTGTAGCTCTCAGCATAAGCAGGAATGAATACCGATTGGCCTTTCTCTATCACGCAGGTTTCGCCGCACTGGTGAGTAAGCACCATAGATTCGTCGAGAGGTAGTAGGATCTCGGCACCTTCGGTAGTGATCCGTCGCTGATGTGAGTTTTGCACGATAGAGAACTTAAAATCCTCGACTGGAATTTGGTATTCCATCACATCACCTTGCTCTATCGGGCTGAGCAGTAACCTATCCGCAGGCTTTTCCTTAAATCGAGTACAAGAAACCAGTTCATTCACGTCCATGTATTTAGGCGTTAACCCAGCGCGCAATACATTGTCTGAGTTCGCCATGATCTCTAAGCCCGTGCCTTTGATGTAAGCGTGGGGCGTCTCGGCATCCAGATACATGGCTTGCCCCGGCTTTAGCGTGATAACGTTCAATAGCAGCGGAGCAAACAGGCCGACATCCCCCGGATACTGTTGTTCCAACTCTGAAATCAACTGGAACACAGGGGCATCTGAAAGTTTCGCCTTCATCAACAACATGGTCAGCGCCATGCCTTTTTGTTCTCCTTGTAAAGACAATAAGCTCGCGAAGAAGCTGGCTAACCCATTAGGCGTTTGATCGCCCGCTAGGTCATTGACCATAGAGTTTAGCTCTGGAACATCGAGGTAATGGAAATGCTCAAGGATCTCGTTGATCGATCTGAAACCATTCATCGCGGTGTAGTCGGTTAGGGCATACACCAGTTCTGGCTTGTGGTTGGGATCCTTGTAGTTACGGTTGCCCGCTGTCATCGGAATGCCTTGCTGCTCTTCTAGAGCATAGCCAGATTCGGCTTGCTGCTTGTTCGGGTGAACTTGAACAGAGAGCGCTTTCTCCGCCGCTAACACCTTAAACAGATACGGAAGTTCACCAAAACGGCTCGCGACTTTCTCGCTCAGAAACAGGTTTAGGTTCTTAGAAATCAAGTTCGACAACGTGGTTTGATGACCATTGTCAGTGACTATCGAACAACCATTAGGGTGAGCACCCATCCAGATCTCCGCTTGCGGCTCACCAGACTGGTTATCAGTACCAAACAGTTGGCTGAACGAAGAAGGGCTACCCCATGCGTAGTTCTGAATCACGTTGGTCATAGGGTAGAAAAAGCGTTGTACGAACGAGTCGTTCGCTAAAGAAAAATCAGACATCGAGATCACCATGAAGGGAAACATGGCTTGAGCTCTACTCGATTTACTAAAATACGAGAGTAGAGGGACTCAAGCCATTGGAGTTGAAATGGCTTAAGCCGCTGCTGTTGCTAGCTTGGCTTTGCGTAGATTTTTAAGCGCGATACAAGTAACCGCAGTCACACCTGCACCTGATGCCATGCACAGCAGTGCCAGCATTGGGTAGTTCATTGCGCCGAGCAGAGCCACAACAGGGCCACCGTGAGCAACGCTGTTGGTGATACCAAATGAGAACGCCATAACAGCTGCAGTCATTGAGCCAAGCACGTTGGCAGGGATAACCGACATTGGATCTTGCGCTGCGAAAGGAATCGCACCCTCAGAGATACCTACTAAGCCCATCGCACCTGCTGCTTTGCCTGCTTCAATTTCAGAAGATTCAAACAGGTCGAACTTGCGGCCCAATCTGGTTGCGATAGCCATGCCTAATGGAGCGACAGGGATTGCGCACGCCATCGCACCCATGAATTGAGTTTGACCGCTGGCAATCATGCCGACCGAGAAAAGGAACGCTACTTTGTTGAACGGACCGCCCATATCGAAACCGGCCATGCCACCAAGGACGATGCCAAGCAGAACCACGTTGCCTGTGCTCATGCTCGTTAGTAGTGCAGTAAGAGCATCCATCAGCCCAGCGATAGGTGCGCCGATAACAAAAATGAACAGACCTGCGATGAACAAAGAGCCAGTGATCGGAGCGATCATGATAGGCACAAGCGGTTGAACGAATTTGTGGTAGTTAAACGAGGTGATCCATTTAACGAAGTAACCCACTAATAAGCCTGCGATGATTGCGCCAATGAAGCCAGTACCAGCGTCAGCGCCATAGAAAGAGCCGTTGTTAGCAATCCAACCACCGATAAGGCCAGGGGTTAGGGCAGGGCGGTCAGCAATCGCATAAGCAATGTAGCCAGCCAAGATTGGGATCATCAATGTGAAGGCAACCACGCCCACTTCTAGGATTTGGTTCCACATGCTGCCAGCAGGAATCGCCATGCCAGATTCACTTGGCTCGCCGCCAATCGCCAGTGCAAGGGCTATCAATAGGCCACCAGTCACGACGAATGGGATCATGTGAGATACGCCATTCATCAAGTAACGGTAAAGGTCTGAACGTGCTTGTGAGGCTTTTTCTACAACAGATTGGTTGGTCGGCGTTTGTTCAGCTTGGTAACTAGGTGCGTTGAGCGCTTGCTTAATCAAGCCTTGTGCGTCTTTGATTGGTGCTTTTACGTTGGTGCTGATGACGCGTTTTCCGGCAAAGCGAGCCATGTCGACCTGTTTATCACAAGCCACGACAATCGCGTCGGCGCGTTCGATCTCTTCTTGAGTCGGGCTGTTTTTAACACCAATAGAACCGTTAGTTTCGACCTTGATGTCGTAGCCAAGAGCCGCCGCTCCTTTCTCTAGCGCTTCAGCTGCTAAATAAGTGTGCGCAACGCCAGCTGGGCAGCCTGTCACACCAATGATGAAGCCTTGTTTCTCAACGTTGGTTTCGGTTGCTGAAGGCTCAGGTTTGCTAAGCAGTAGTTCTAATGCTTCTTGTTCAGATTGAGCATTCATGAAGCTTTCGATAAAGCCTTCTTCAATCAGTTTTGAAGAAAGCTCTGCCAGTACTTCGATGTGGTGATCATCGCCGCCATCTGGAGACGCAATCATGAAGAACAGTTTTGATGGCTGACCGTCATCGGCGCCGTATTCGATACCCTGCTTGTGGACGCCGATAACAACCGCGGGTTTGATCACCGCAGCGCTTTTTGCGTGTGGCAGTGCGATGCCCTCTTCAAACCCAGTATTACCTTGTTCTTCACGAGCCTTAATGTCGGCAAGAAACTGTGCTTTGTCTGAAATACGGCCTTGTGCGTACAGCACGTCTATCAGCTCTTTAAATACGTCTTCTTTTGAATTAGCGCTAAGCGAAAGCTTAATCAAATCTTGATTGATCAATGTCGTGATCATAATGAACCCCTACTCTGTTTTTATTTTGTTAGGGGTATTCTGGAATTGATTACTTGCCTTCTGTAGTGAAGAAAAAATGCATTTACTGGATGATTGTTGCCTTATAAATGGAGTGTGATTTTGATCGGTTAGGAGTGCCTGTTTGGGGGAGTGTTGACAGCTTTTATGAGGTTATAACGCTTTTATTGATAAGGGCTTAGATTGATTTTTCTATCATGATAACAGTGTTCTAAATCTGGCCTTAGACTGGAGATTTATTTCCACTACTGGATTTTTGTAACCTAGATCTCAAATTGTGATTTTGCTCAATAGCGCTATGTTTCACTAAGGAGTATATCTATTCCCGTAGCCTTATTGCTGCTTATAAGAGTTCGAAACAATGATATTTCATGACCTAATCTCGTCGGCATTAAACGAGCGAGAACCGTTTCACAATATCTGGTTTGCTGGAGATTTTCATACGCCTTCAGCATGCAGTTATCAGGTGAACTTTCCGCGCTTAGAGCTGGTGCTAGACGGAGAGTATATTAATGAGATGGAGAGTCATGATCGCAAGATCACCAATGTTGTTGCGAAAGCAGGGGATGCGATTTTCATCCCGCCTAACTGTTGGAACAAGCCGAACTGGGATACTGATTGTTCGGTACTGAGTATGTTGTTTGGGCGTCGTCAGCTTGGTTTAAGCTTGGTGAGCAAGCGCAAAGGGGAAGAGAGCTTCTACGATATCCAAAAGCATAGTATTCAGACTCGCTCTGGCTTTGCGATTGATAATATTTTGGAGGCGCTCAGCTCGTTAGCGCGCGAGAGCAACAAGCAGCCGATGGATGAATTATTGCTGCAAGCGTTGCTTCAATACAGCAAGACGATGCTGGATGCGCCTGTCGAGAAGTCTCACAGCCGCGTACAGGATGTGTATCAAGGGATCTGTATCTATATCCAAGAGAATTTCCACCGCCAGATCACGCGAGACAGCATCGCTTTGCGCTTTAGTATTTCATCCAACCATTTGTCGCGAATGTTTCGTCAACAAGGCCACATGACGCTGGCTGAACATATTACACGTGTGCGAATCGACCGCGCCAAGTTCATGCTCAAGAAATACAATTTCAAGCTCAATGAAGTGTCGGTACGTTGTGGCTTTAAGGATGTGAATTACTTCTGCCGAGTATTCAAAAACCGCACCGGAAGAACCCCGACTGAATATCGTGGTTCAATCTAATATCCCTTCAAATTGCCATTTTTGACCAGAGCTTATACGACCGAAATTTGTATGACTAGATCACCACAGTGAGCTCTGTGTTGTGGTGATCAATTTGCTTTGTGTTTTCCTCTGCTGTTTATTTCTATACCTTATTTCCAAACCTATCTTTAGGCACGTTCTCTATTTATCCCGTTTCACTAAATAAACCCAATTAATAACATTAAGGCTTCGCTTTGCGAGTTGCTTATTGTTTTTCGTTGCCTATTTATTGAATTAAACGTGTGAGAGTTGATGTATTAACGCGATGCATTTAATGGATGATAAGTAAATTAAAAACCACTTATCGAGACGATAAAATCTTGTTGTTGTTGTCCGGCTTACTGATTTAAATGCTTTTAAGTTATTGATTTTAAATGCTTACTTCGCTTCGGCTTATTCTTTGTTTACTAACGTGTAATTCATGTCTCGAAATCAAATATTCAGGTTTATACGCCCCATCACAACCTTGACTTATAATACTACAAATTAAAAATTCTATAGATAATATGATCTTCAGATATTCATCATAAAGAAGACTTATACATGGAACTCAATACTCTGATCGTAGGAATTTATTTCCTTTTCCTTATAGCAATAGGTTGGATGTTTAGAACGTTCACCAGTACAACCAGTGATTATTTCCGCGGGGGCGGTAACATGCTTTGGTGGATGGTTGGCGCGACTGCGTTTATGACACAGTTCAGTGCTTGGACCTTCACTGGCGCAGCGGGTAAAGCGTATGCCGATGGTATGGCTGTCGCGGTTATCTTCTTAGCGAACGCATTTGGTTACCTGATGAACTACCTGTACTTCGCTCCGAAATTCCGTCAACTGCGTGTGGTAACGCCAATTGACGCGATTCGTATGCGTTTTGGTAGCTTCAACGAACAAGTATTTACTTGGTCTGGCATGCCGAACAGTATTGTTTCTGCAGGTATCTGGCTGAACGGTTTGGCGATCATCGCATCGGGCATCTTTGGCTTCGACATGACGACAACCATCGTTCTGACTGGTCTTGTTGTACTTGTTATGTCGGTGACAGGCGGCTCTTGGGCGGTTATCGCGTCTGACTTCATGCAGATGGTTATTATCATGGCGGTAACCGTAACGTGTGCTGCAGTGGCTATCGTACAAGGTGGTGGCGTTACTGAAATCATCAACGATTTCCCTGTAGCAGAAGGCGCATCATTCGTTTCTGGTAACAATCTGAACTACGTAAGCATCTTCGGAATTTGGGCATTCTTCATCTTCTTCAAACAGTTCAGTATCACCAACAACATGTTGAACTCTTACCGTTACCTAGCGGCAAAAGACTCAAAGAACGCGAAGAAAGCGGCACTGTTGGCATGTATTCTGATGACCATAGGTCCAATCATTTGGTTCATGCCACCTTGGTTCGTTGCAGGACAAGGCGTTGACCTTGCAGCACATTACCCAGACGCAGGCTCTAAAGCAGGCGACTTCGCTTACCTTTACTTCGTAGAGCAATACATGCCAGCGGGTATGGTGGGGCTTCTAATCGCAGCGATGTTTGCGGCAACTATGTCTTCTATGGACTCAGGCTTAAACCGTAACTCTGGTATCTTTGTAATCAACTTCTATCAACCGATTCTTCGTCCAAACGCGACAGAGAAAGAGCTGATGATTGTGTCTAAGTTGATGTCTACCTTCTTCGGTCTAGCTATCATCCTTATCGCGCTGTTTATCAATTCGCTAAAAGGCTTGAGCTTGTTCGACACCATGATGTACGTGGGTGCACTTATTGGCTTCCCAATGACCATTCCAGCATTCTGTGGCTTCTTCCTTAAGAAGACTCCGGACTGGGCAGGTTGGGGTACGCTAGTGGTCGGTGCGATTGTGTCTTACATCGTTGGTTTCGTGATTACCGCTGAAATGCTACAAAACTTGTTCAACCTAGAGCCTCTAACAGGCCGCGAATGGTCTGACTTGAAAGTTGCAGTAGGTCTGATTGCGCACCTAGTGTTTACTGGCGGCTTCTTTGTTCTTTCGACATTGTTCTACAAACCACTAGAAGCGTCTCGTCAGAAAGATGTTGATACCTTCTTCAACAACCTTGCGACACCATTGGTTTCTGAATCAACAGCACAGAAGAAACTGGACAACAAACAACGTCACATGCTGGGCTCACTGATCGCAGTGTCTGGTGTGGCAGTGATGGCGATGTTTGCTCTACCGAACCCATTCTGGGGAAGAATGATGTTCGTACTGTGTGGCGGTATCGTATTCGTAGTTGGTTTGCTGTTGGTGAAAGCTGTAGACGACTCGGTTGAGGATGCGAAACAAGCGAAAAAAACAGCTTAAGTTAGCTAACCAGTTAAACAAGTAATTAAACATAAAACGGCTGAGCTCTAATGCTCAGCCGTTTTTTATTGTATGAGAAAATGAGCTTATAACGATTGGATAGGTGTCACAACAGGGGATTAATGGATGCTTTGAGTTTGACCAGAAGAGATGAATTAGATAAGACGTGAAGAGATATACATCAGAAGAGCTTGTAGGTCGACACTGCTTCGAGTCTTTTGCAGACGCTCATTGACCTGATCGTGAAGCAGGTTTCGAGTTAGGTTGGTCGCCGCGACAATGTGCTCACGCTGTGGCTTGGTTGGCAAAACAAGAGCAATGGCTACATGCACTTCGCCGATACGTGATGCCCAGTCAATCGGGTCGTCACTGACGATAACCGCAATCGAGAGATCTTGAGTCGATTCAAACATCACATGCGGCAGTGCAATACCCGGTGACACGCAGGTTGAAGAGCGTTCTTCTCGCTTAATAAATGCTAGAATCAGTTCATCTGGATCTTCTGGATAAACAAGGTGAGCGAGCCCTTTTAAGCACTCAAATTTGGTCAGTTGGGTTTGCGCCTTAGCGTGGTGCCATTTGATGTCACAAGGCGGGCATATTTGTGGCATTCGCTGGATTAAATCTTTAGAGAATTCATGGTTCACTTGTGAGCCAACCATGTCGTAATGCTCAGCAATTACATCTTTGAGAACGAAACAGGCCAGCTCCGCATCAATCCCAACCGCGGTTATCTGACACAAATCACCACGAAGTAAACCTACTTGCAGCATCGCAACGGATTTGGAGAGATCAGCGGTTCGATTTTGAGTGATGTTGATAATGCGGATGTTGCTTTTGAACTTCTTCGCTAAGCGAGTCAGCGGCTGCGCGACATGTGAGTTTGCGGCAGGATCGTCAACGAAGAAGGTGATCTGATATTCGTTCATGAAAGGTTTAGGTTCGACAATGCTTAATAAAGACTTTATCGACACTCAACAACACCTCTTCCATGGGAATGAATAAGGTTTTAGCTGGGTCGAAGCGGCTTGGCTGTTCAATGTCGATATCAGAGACGATCAACACCTTGTCTGCGAGGGTAATATCTTGGGCTGTCAGTAAGTTTTCAATACCCATAGCGCCTTGCGTCTCAACCTTGATTGAAACGTTGAACTTAGGGGCTGTTTTATTTAGAGCATCAGCTGCCATATAGGTGTGCGCAATGCCTGTAGGGCACGCAGTTACCGCTACAATTCTCATTATTATTCTCGGCTTAATCTCGTCCCTGTTACGTTACAAAAGCTACCTTTCAGAAGCTACCTTGGAAAAGCTATCTTGCATGGAAAATCCAGTATAGAAAGCTCGCATGGCGGAGGGACGATATTGTTATGGGTTCTGTGGATTTTATGGATTGGCGTTTTTTATTCCAAGGTGAAAGTCACACTCTGAGTTCTTGGTTACAATAATCCAGTTAATGCACCTTTCGTCCTATATATTGAGTGCCTTCACACCGTTAATCTTTTCATCTTATTAACCTTATCACTTACGTAATTACTTCAGTCTGAAATCAGGCGAGGCAGAGCAGCATATGGATATCACCAACATTATCGAGCCCGAGATCATCTGCTTAGATTTACAAGCAGACTCAAAATCGGCGGTATTTGAAGAGCTTGTTGAACTGCTCGACCGTGCCGGTAAGCTCTCCAATAAACGTGAATTCCTTGATGACATCTGGAAGCGTGAAGCTATCGGAAATACTGGCTTTGACGATGGTATCGCCATTCCACATGCGAAAAGTACTGCCGTTGCAAAGCCTGCCGTTGCTGTGGGTATCAGCCGCTCTGGTATCGATTATGGCGCAGACGGCGGCGAGCTGTCGGATGTGTTCTTTATGCTCGCTTCACCAGACAACAACGACGACCACCATATCGAGGTACTGGCTCAGATTTCGACCAGACTTATCGAAGATGGCTTTGTTACAAAATTAAAGGCGGTGGAGTCTGTCGAGGAAGCTCAAGAGCTGTTTCTTGAAGCCAATTCAGAATCGTTCGATAGCTACGCATCTAGCCATCATGAAGTGTATGTCGAACCACTAAGCCCTTGGGCACAATCTCTTAATCGCCTCAAAGAACACTTATTATACGGCACCTCACACATGATTCCTTTCGTGGTTGCAGGTGGTGTGCTTTTGTCTTTGTCGGTGATGATGTCGGGTCATGGTGCAGTACCTGAAAGCGGTGTGTTAGCAGATATCGCACAGATGGGCATCGCGGGGTTAACCCTGTTTACAGCGGTGCTCGGTGGTTACATCGCGTATTCAATGGCCGACAAACCGGGTTTAGCGCCCGGTATGATTGGTTCTTGGGTTGCGGTGAATCAATACAATACCGGCTTTCTCGGTGCAATTGTGGTCGGTTTCTTCGCTGGTTTTGTGGTGAATCTACTTAAGAAGATCAAACTGCCAGACAGCATGATCTCGCTGAGCTCTATCTTCATCTATCCATTAGTCGGCACCTTCGTGACCTGTGGTGCGGTGATGTGGGTGATTGGCTCTCCGATAGCTCAAGTAATGCTTGAGATGAACCAAATGCTCACGGGCATGGCAGGCTCCGGAAAAATGGTATTGGGCAGTATTTTAGGTGCAATGACGGCCTTTGATATGGGCGGCCCGATCAATAAAGTAGCAACGCTGTTTGCCCAAACTCAGGTGAATACTCAACCATGGTTGATGGGCGGTGTCGGGATAGCGATTTGTACGCCACCGCTAGGTATGGCATTGGCGACTTTCTTATCGCCAAAGAAATTCAAAAGAGACGAACGTGAAGCAGGTAAAGCGGCGGGTATCATGGGTATGATTGGCATCAGTGAAGGCGCGATTCCTTTTGCTGCCGCCGATCCTGCGCGCGTTCTGCCTGCGGTTGTTGCTGGTGGCATTGTCGGTAACGTGGTTGGCTTTATGTTCCATGTAGTGAACCATGCACCATGGGGTGGATGGATAGTGTTGCCAGTGGTTGATGGCAAGATTGGCTATATCGTTGGCACACTAGCGGGGGCTCTAACGACAGCCCTGATCGTGATTCTTCTGAAGAAGAACGTGGTCGAAGGTGAAGTGAATTCTAATCAGTTGACCTGTGGTTCGGTAACGGAAGAAGGGCAAGCAGATGTATTGGCGATCACTTCTTGTCCATCTGGTGTTGCCCACACTTTCTTAGCGGCGAAGTCTTTAGAAAAGGCGGCGCATCATCTTGGGGTTCGGATTAAAGTCGAAACCCAAGGTGCCAACGGAATAGGTAATCGCATTACCCAGAAAGACATTGAAAGGGCGAGGTTGGTGATCTTTGCTCACGATGTGGCGATTAAAGAAGTTGAACGCTTTGCGAACGTGAAAACCTTGGATGTCAGTACTAAGGAAGCAATGCTTAATGCTCAGGCGTTGATCATGAGAAAGGTGTAACTCTTTAAACCGCAAAGTTTATCATCTATAAAGTTAACTAGATCAAAACTAAAAAGACTCCGCTCAGACCTGTTAAGGCGAAAGTGGAGTCTTTTTGTATTGTGCCCAATCAGTCAGGTCAAACGCTAAAAAGGGTGGTACTTAAATACGTCTTCAACCATAGAGTTGAGTAAATCGATATCGTCACAGGTTTTGGCGTAGGTACGCAGGCCTGCGATTTGAACCTGAACATGACGAGCAAGCTGAGTCGGTTCACGCTCTTTGCTTATCTCACCCAATTCTTGTGATTCTGCGATCAGCTTAGCGAACTCACCTTCCATGATTTTGAGTGATTTCTTTGCTTCTTCTAATAATTCGGCGTGTTCATCAGTCAGTTCTGCTACCGTTTTTGCCAGCATACACATGCCATTTGGCGAACTTTGTTTTGATTCGACCACAGCACGTTTGACGAAGCTTTCGAGCGCTTTGATTGGAGAGTCTGTTTCACTGCGGAAGCGGTTCAGATTCAGGATGCCAAGTTCGGTATAGCGAGCAAGCGTCTCTTTAAACAAACCTTCTTTGCTGCCGAACGTCGCGTAGATGCTGCCCGGACGCATATCAATCACGTCTTGCAGGTTGCGCATAGAAGTCGCATGAAAGCCCTTTTCCCAATACAGGTTCGTTGCTTTATCTACTACGTCTTGTCTATCGAACTTAGCGGTCTTAGCCATAACATCTACTTCATTAATCTGAACATATGTTCAATATTTTATGCTGAACGCCCGTTCTAGTAAAGGTGTGTTTAGCTGCTTTGCGCAGGCTTAGAACATCAAAGAGTTAATCAAACATCCAGATCATCAGGAAATAATCTTAATCATCAATAACTTCTACGGTCTTGTGCTGAGCGCCGTAGTAGGTGCCTTCATCGATGGTGTACATCAATGTTGCTTCGCACTCTGGACAATCGAATTCCTCATTGGGTTCAATAGCCGCTTCTTCTACCCATTCCCATCCAATGTGTTCTTCGCAAGTGGGACAGTCCATAAAAACCTCTAATTATGCTTCTATTTTAGTTGAATTCGTAACTTTTTGAGCCCGGCATTATACATAGTTGGCGCTGAATATATCGCGACAACTGAGCAGAAAAAGCGTGCGTACGTACCTCTTTAGGGTTAATAAAAACTGCCATTTTTCAGTCGCTTACGTCAATAAAATGTTGTTGCACGTTTTTTGTGTTTTCTAAAGTTGCATAGCTAACAGTTTTATAAATAAGTCAATGAATTCTGTAAGGTTAAATGCTAGCGTTATCGATTGTCGTCCGATATGGCACGGTAATTGATTAAACTAAATATTATTATGATCTCGGTAAAGGTACACCGTTTTAGAAGTGTGTCTAATTACACGATAGATAAAGATTCGTCAGCTGCTAGGAAATAAAAATGAAATTAACCGATATGTCTTTTAAGCAAAAAATCATCGCTTTGCTTATTTTACCGATCTTAGGGTTTCTCTGGCTCAGTGTTTCTGCGATATTCAAAGGCGTAGAAACAAAGACTGAAATGTCCTCATTGAATCAACTGACACGCCTTTCGGTTGTGTACAGTGAGTTAGTACATGAGTTACAAAAAGAGCGAGGCATGACAGCTGGCTTTATTGGCTCTCAAGGAACCAAGTTTGTCAGTGAATTAGCCGCGCAGAGAACCAACGCCGACAACCGACGTAATGAAAGAAACGATTATTGGCAGTCTGCCAATATCAACCTGCCACAGATCAACCGTTTGAATACAGAGATCAGCCAAAGCCTAAATCAAATCACTTCTATTCGTAATCGGGTCGATTCTCAATCGATTCCGCTGTCTGAGGCTTTGGGTTATTACACCCAACTTAATGCAAAGCTGCTGAGCGTATCGGCGTTAATTGCTGAGCTTAGCTCTGATGCTGCCATCACCACTGAAACCATCGCTTACTACAACTTTTTACAAGGTAAAGAGCGAGCGGGTATCGAGCGTGCTGTCCTAAATAATACCTTCTCTAAAAATGAATTTGGCCCAGGCATGTTGGTTAAATTCATCTCTTTGGTGACTGAGCAAAATACCTATTTCTCAAACTTTGAGGTATTGAGTAACCCAGCTAACGTTCGTTTCTTTGAACAGCAATTGAATGATCGTTCGGTGGCAGAAGTAGAAAAGCTTCGTGGTTTGGCTGAATCTAAGATGAGCGGTTTTGATGTTGATCCTGTGTACTGGTTCTCGCAATCTACCGCTCGTATTGTTCAGCTAAAGAAAACAGAAAACCACCTAGCAGAGTCGCTTATCGCACTGACAGAGAAAAAAATGTCAGAGGCGCAGTCTGCGATGATGATGAGTATTGGTCTGTTTGCTTTGATAACCTTGTTCGCGACCTTCGTGAGCTATAAGGCGATCAGCGACCTGACGATGAGAGTAAAAGATCTTACAGTGATGTTGTCTAAGGTTCGTAATGACAACGACTTAACAGTTCGCGCTAAGTTCGTTGGCAACAGCGAGCTTGGACAGATCTCTTCGGCACTCAACGAAACGCTAGAGAAGTTTTCAAACGTTATCGACAACCTGTCTCAGTCGAGTCTGACCTTAGCTTCAGCCGCTGAAGAAACCTCACAAACCTGTCACTACAATTCGAACACGCTAGTGCAACAACAAGACCAAATTGGCTTGGTTGCGACGGCGACAGAAGAGTTATCAGCAACGGTAAATGAGGTGGCGGCTAAAACTCAGCAGACAGCAAGTTCCGCTAAACTGGTCGATGAGCAGTCTCAAGAAGGTTTGAGTACGGTTCAAAACTCTTACCACTCTATCGAAAAACTGGCATCTGAAATTAATGATCTAGCGGAAAAGATCACGCACTTACACGAGAGCAGTAATAACATCAACAGTGTGATTGATGTGATTAAGTCCGTCGCTGAACAGACTAACTTGTTAGCATTGAACGCGGCAATTGAAGCGGCAAGAGCGGGTGAGCAAGGTCGTGGATTTGCGGTAGTGGCTGATGAAGTTCGCACGTTAGCACAGCGTACTCAGCAGTCGACAGCTGAAATTGAAGGTTTCATCAGCTCGTTACAGTCTGATGTGCAAACCGCGTTTAATGTGATTGATAACAGTCAGAAGATGTCGTCTAAAGCGGTTGAGGATTCAAAAGAGGTGGAACACACCTTACAAGGTATCTCAGCATCGGTGAGCGAGATCTTTAGCATGACTGAGCAGATCGCAACCGCTACCGAAGAGCAAGCGGTAGTGACTCAAGATATTGCTCAAAACGTCATGGCAGTAGAGCAGAAGTCGACAGAATCTACGACAGGTGCAACGCAAATAGCTGCAACAGCCAAAGAACAAGCTCAGTTAGCAGCTTCATTGAAAGATATTGCGAGTACGTTTAAGAGCTAACTAGCAAGCACTCCAATAAGAAGTAAAATGCCCGTTAGTCTCTACTTTTAATAGCAGGACTAACGGGCTATTTGTATCTGCTGTCTTCTAAATGGCAACAGATAGTCCATTCAATGGGGATCTACCCCATAAACCAAGACACGAAAATCAACGCACCAAAACCAAATGTCGCCATTAATGCCGTGTCACCACCGGCTGCTGTGTAGCTGCCTTCGGTTTGTAGGTGAGGGAAGTCAGGTCTGCGAACCTTAACTACCATTGCGAGTGGGCCCCAGATAGCGAGGAACACCAGCACCATACCTGCATAGTCCAGCATGCTTACAAACTGGCTAGCGAACAGCTCAGCTAATACTAAAGGTAAGATGAAGGTTAGCGCATAAGCCAACGCTTTGTTGTTGGTCACCGCATCTTTGTTTTGGTCGTAAAGCGCCATCGACACGCCGAGGAAAGAAGTCACCAAGGCTAGAGCAGAGAACAGAGCGATCACCACTTTCAACCAAGCAGATTGGCCGCTGAACGCAGAGATCAACTCAGAGATATTGTGGAACTGGCTGATCGCGTCTGTGCCGAGGTTGCCGATAATCGCGAATAACCAAGTCAGGTAGCAAATTAATGGAATCACTGAGCCTAGCAGAATCATATTGCGGATCTGCTTTTGAGTTGCTTCACGGTTGTAGATAACCAGTGACGGGATCACCACCATAGAGGCAAAGCTAGTAAAGATAACTGCGCTGTATTGCACCACGTCGTTGGCCGTGTATTGGCTGGTTTGAGTTAGGTAATCAAGGCGAATGTTGCTAAATAATGACGCGATAACGATAAACAGCATCACGACCATCAAGATGAATAGCCCGCGATTCAGTTTGTCGATATAAGACTTGCCCGAGACGACGATAGCACCCATCAATAGGCTGAAAATGGTATACGCAACGGATGCTGATACATCGACACCAACGTCGAGCAGTAGCTTATGAATGATGTCACCGACACCCAAGATATAAGCGATCAACATGCATACTAGCAACAGGTAAAAGAGTGCATTGATAAAGTGTTTACCTTTGCTGCCCAGAGTGAGGTAAGCAACACTGCTCATGCCACTGTTGTCTTTAGTTTTAGTGCATGCTTCTGCCAGGAGGAGTGCAGAGTATGTGGTGCCGATAAAGATAAGTAGCATCAGCACTGAGCTGATCATGAAGCCAAATTGGGCCAACACCATGGGAATAGCGAGCATGCCAGCCCCTAATGCAGTTCCTGACAGAATCAAAGAACTGCCGAATAATTTCATATTCAAGAAAAACAACCTCAAGCGATCCAATTAAATTTTGTTTGGATTGTAAATAATTGTTTCCAAGACTAACAAAATACTCAGTAAAGTTAGGGGTTAATTTCTAATAAATTTTGAATTTTTCTAAAAAATTTAAGCAGGAATTTCTGGTGTATATGTGTGGTTGATTTAAGTATTCACTCGGTGAGTTTATTTATCGTTTAGTTAACGTTCGTCCATTATTGAATGATTTAGAAATTGGCAAAATTCAGTTAAAAAGAAGTATGTTTATGAGCTAATTGTTTTCAATTCATCAAGTTTAATACTTCTCCTTTCCTGAATCCCGTTCAGGCAATGTCGATGACTAACCGTTCTATGGGTAAAAGACACGCTCAGATCGCTTTATCAATTTGAAGGTAAATAGGTAAAGAACGAGAAAAGTGTCGAAAATTCTGTTGACCTGACTACAACTTCATAGTTTATCTTTACTACTGAAATGAGGGAGAAGTGGATGTATCGCATATCTGAATTAGCGGAGCTCGTTGGCCTGAGCCGTTCAACGCTTTTGTACTATGGAAAGTTGGGTTTGATAGAAGCTCAACGCACCAATAATGGTTATCGAAGTTATTCCGAACGCGACTTGCAGCGTGTGAAATTGTTGCAGCAGTTACAAGCGGGTGGACTGACGTTGAAAGAGTGTCAGGCGTGTTTGGATGCCAAGGTTGACCGCTCCTTGTTACAAAACCGACTCGAACAATTGGACGAAGAGATCGCTCAGAAACAGCGTTCGAGAGATCTTTTATCGGCCTTGTTAGGCGAGAGTGGTTTGCAAGATTGGCATGAATCGATGGACAAGGTGGCGCCTGATGCGCATCTCGATTGGCTCATTAAGCAAGGCTTTGATGAGAAGCAAGCACTGCGACTGAAATGGCTTTCAAAAGACATGAACGATCATGACCAGTACATGGCGGATTTTGAGGTGATCTTTGAGGGTTTACAGCGTTTAGGGCCAGGAACAGCGGAAGATACTTTAGCGGCGTTGGTACACGTTTCGGTTTCTCCTAAACGTGTGCTTGAGATCGGTTGTGGTAAAGGTATTGCCACCTCTGTGTTAGCGAAAGCCTTAGTAGAACATCAAGTGGATGTGCAAATAACGGCGGTAGATAATGATCAACCGAGTTTAGATGTTCTGACTCAGCAAGCACAGGTTCTTGGCTTAGAAAGCAACGTCAAAACCGTATGCGCGAGCATGATGGATCTGCCGTTTGAAGCTAAGTCGTTTGACCTAATTTGGTCGGAAGGCAGCGCTTACATCATGGGTGTTGAAAAGGCGCTAAAGCAGTGGCGAAATTTACTCAGTGATGACGGCATATTGGTCGTTAATGATTTGGTGTGGAATACCGAACAACCTAACGAATCGAGCAAAGCGTTCTGGCAAAAAGAGTATCCAGACATGACGACGGTATCCGAGCGAATTAAACAGGCACAAGCTGCGGGTTATGAAGTCTTGGAGCACTTTGCACTGAGCGATGCTGGTTGGCTTGCGTATTACCAGCCCTTTCAAAAGCGAATAGAAGCGCTTAAAGCAACGATGCCGAACTCAAAAGCGCTCGTCGATTGCGACAATGAAGTTAAACAATTTTTCGATAGCAGCACATCAAAGAACGGTTTGGGTCAAGAGCCTTCGAAAGGTTCTGAACAACGTGATTTTGATTATCAGTTCTTTGTGCTCAAGAAATTAAAGTAAATGAGTAACACCATGAAATTTAGGCAATATAATTCAAATGAAATCGAAACGATCACTCAAGTTTTCACTCAAACCTTTACGGATTCAGAAGGTGAGAACGAAGGTAAAACTTTGGGTGAGCTTGCCAACGATCTTTTAACGACCACAGCTCCGACAGAGCTACTTTGCTTTGTCGCTGAAGACGATTCTAGTGAGTCGGATGCGGATAGCACGATTGTGGGTGCGATTATCTTTACGCCGCTTTCATTTGATGATGAAACCAAGGCATATTTGCTTTCGCCAGTGGCGGTGAGCACTCAGATGCAAAAGCGTGGTATTGGTCAGCGCCTGATTAACTTCGGTTTGCAGTTTCTAAAAGAGCAGGGTATTGAGCTTGCAGTGACGTACGGTGATCCTGACTACTATTCAAAAGTGGGCTTTGGGCAAATTACCGTTGAGCAGGTCCCAGCGCCCTTTGAATTGAGTTTCCCTCACGGTTGGTTGGCTCAATCGTTGACTGGTGGTGAAATCAAAGTAACAAGTGGCAAGTCGAGTTGTGTTAAAGGCTTGGCTCACGCAGAATATTGGTAGCCGCTTGCAAAAAATTGAGAAAAAGAGAAAGCCCATCAGGTGTTGCCTGTTGGGCTTTCTCGTTATGAACAAAAGATATCCGTCAGGCTTCAATGTACAGTCTGAACGAGTGTTCAAAATAACACTTGAACGATCGTTCTTGTTTGATCTATATTGTTTTCACACCAACGGAGAACATTCATTAATTGCTCCGTGATTGAATAACTTTAGAACCGAAAATTGATAGGGATAGAGCAATGAGCAACTTCAAAATTCACTCAGTAGAATCCGCGCCAGAGCAAAGCCAACCTATTCTTGAGGGCGCTAAAAAGCAGATGGGCAGAGTGCCGGGCTTGTTTGGTGTGTTAGCTGAATCTCCAAACACACTTAAGGCTTACACTCAGCTTCATCAGGCGTTTAGTGACTCATCTTTCGATGCTGAAGAGCTAACGGTTGTTTGGCAAACCATCAACGTTGAACACGAATGCCACTACTGCGTTCCTGCACACACTGGCATTGCACATTCAATGAAGGTCGATCCTGCAATCACCGAAGCACTGCGTAATCGCACAGATTTACCCACTGAAAAGCTGCAAGCCCTGCATGATTTTACGCTGAGCATGGTACGTAACCGCGGCAATGTGCCTGAAAGTGAAATGGCAGCATTTTTCGAAGCGGGCTACGGTCAGCAACAAGTGCTAGAAGTGATTCTTGGCCTGTCTCAGAAAGTGATCAGTAATTACGTAAACCACGTTGCTAAAACGCCAGTCGACAAAGTTTTTGAACAGTTCGCTTGGCAAGGGTAATCGCTTTTAATTAACCATCGTATTTAAGCAACTCAAGATATGATAATGATGAAAGCCCCACTCAGTTGGAGGGGCTTTGTTGTTTGGCCTGAATGGAGAATTAGAAAGGTAATCTAACGTACGTGCCTAGCGATTATCTTCGCTAGTGTTACAACCCCTTCTTTCCACTCTTTGCTCTCTTCAATATTGGCGACCGTGAAGCGCAAACAGTGTTTGTATTGGTCGTGTGTGCCAAAGACAGTACCAGGTAAAATACCTAATTTATGTTTTAAGCAATCTTGATAGACGGAATAACTGTCGACCGATTCCGGTAGTGTTATCCAGTTTAAAAATGAGCCTTCAGGTTTTGATAGGTGGTAACGCCCGACAAGGTGAGGGTAGCTATCTAATGCATGGATTAATAGGCTTTGGAACTGCTTTTGATTGGTTTGATAGAGTCGTTTCATTTTAGAAAGATGACTGCGGTATTTGCCTGTAGTGAGAAACTGACCTACTGCGGATTGCATCAGGTTTGAGCTCCCCATGTTGTCACAAAGGAGATATTTTTCGACTTGAGCTTGGTAACGCCCCGAGAGCAACCAACCTATACGTAGGCGTGAGTCTAAGGTTTTAGAGAGCGAATTCACGTAGATAACTCGATCTTGGTCATCAAGCTCTTTTAGGCTGGCAATAGGTGCATCAAACGCCAGGCTACCGAACACATCATCCTCGATAATCGGCAAAGTTCCGGTTATCTCCAACAACGTTTTTCGATTAGATAATGGCATCCGTGAGCCCGTTGGATTGGTAAAGTTTGGTGTTAGCACTAGCGTTTTTACATCCCATTTATCCAGTGCACTTTGTAGAGAAGGGATGTCGATTCCGTGGCTAACACTGCTTGGTATTTCAAGGGCTTTTAAACCTAGCGACTCGAGCAACAACAAATTGCCGAAGTAACACGGTGACTCTACCGCCACGATGTCGCCCGGTTTGGTGAGCGCGCGTAAAGCCAAACTGATCGCCTGTTGTGCGCCATGCGTAATCGCAATCTCTTTCGATCCCGCAGGTACGCCTAGATCGTGGGTGATCTTTAACAATTGTTTTACTAATTGCTCGTCACCAGGAGGCAATTGGTAGTAACCGGGTAACTGAGTTTGCAATCGGCTGTGGCGACCGATCTCAGCGTACAAGCTTCGTATTGCGGGGTTATTGATGTTGGGATGGGCAGAGCCAGCTAGAAGCTTTAAACGACCTTTGGGACGAGAGAGAACTGATTTAGTGACAGATAAGAGGTCAACTTTTTGAGGTTGGCTTGGTGCATCCCAGCTGGTGGTATTGGGCGCTTTCACACGATAGCCTGATTTAGGTACTGAATAAACCCAGCCTGTCGCTTCCAGTTCTTGGTAGGCGCGAATCACGGTATTTTTACTCACACCAAGCTGCTCGCTTAATTGACGAATTGAGGGAAGGCGATCGTCTGGTTGAAAGAGTCCTTTATCGATCTGAGCCTTAATATGTTGTTCGGTAGCAAGGTATTTATTGCCGCTGAGTTCTGCTTCCACGTTTTTCTCCCTCGTTGCTCACTCTCAATCTGTAACCATTTAAAGTGTTATATCTGTATCTTTATTAGTTATCTGTACCCAACTAAGGTAACAGCATTGATGAAGAGTTGACCAGAGGTTTGTAATGCTGATTAAAATGATTCCGTTTGTGTTTGTAATATTGTGGTCGTCAGGCTTTGTCGGTGCACGTCTTGGTGTGGAATACGCGGAACCCGCAACATTACTTTCACTGAGGATGGTAGCCAACGTGGTGCTGTTCTTGGTTTTGATTGCAATCCTTAAGCGTCGTATCCCTCTTGGTCGCGCATTCTTCCATGCTTGTGTGGTCGGCATCTTGATTCATGGTTTCTACCTTGGTGGCACCTATCTGGCGATTGATATGGGTATGCCTGCCGGGTTGAGTTCTCTACTTGTTGGCTTACAACCGATTCTTACCGCATTGATTATGATCAGCTGTAGTTCGCAGCGTTTTAATTTCGCACAATGGCTAGGATTAGCCCTCGGTTTTGCGGGTATTAGTTTGGTGTTGATGGGCAATATTGAATGGCAATCTGATGACCAAAAGGGCATGGCGACGTTGTTGTGTTTGGTTTCGCTGGTGGGTATCACGGTCGGTACATTGTACCAAAAGCGTTTCTGCAACGGGACAGACATGGTCGGTGGTGCGATGGTGCAATATCTTGCTGCGGCTTCGCTATTTTTACCTTTCGCCTTGCGTTACGAAACCATGCATGTGAATTGGACTATTGAATTTACACTAACGTTAGCTTGGTTAGTGATTGTCTTATCTTGCATTGCTATTCTGTTGTTGTTGTACATGGTGGAGCATGGGGCTTCTTCGAGTGTAGCATCGGTGTTTTATTTAGTACCACCAACGACGGCAATTCAAGCTTGGCTTATTTTTGGAGAGTCGTTCGACATGTATGGCGCGATGGGCTTTGCTTTGTCTGCTGCGGCGGTTTATTTGGTGGTGAAAAAGCCTGAGTTAATTAAGGCTCGTAGGCGAACAGTGTTAGAGCGGTAGTTTATATACCAAACTCATCCTACTAAAAATCGATGACTAGAAACAAAAAAGAGCCTGAATATTCAGGCTCTTTCTATATAAAATATTGGCTAGCGACTTTTGATTAGCGTTTCATCAAGCAAGCGTAAGCCGTTGTAAACGGTGCTTCTTGGTATTGCTTAAGGCCAGTTTCTTTGAACTTCATCATAAGAGGGTTGCGCTTAAGGCTCTCCTTGATGTCAGCAGGTGATACAACGGTTACGTCTAGGCCGTCGATCAACTGAATTGCTGCTTCTAGTTTGAAGCCGAAGCCACCGCCAGCAAATTTGCCTTTAGTCTGACGTTGGCGAATTACAACTTTTTCTACTTGGTAATCTTCCATTAACTTTGCAAAAGAGAATTGAAAGTCTTTCATATTCTGTGTGTCGTTTGCGTCGCTAATCGCAACCTTAGAAACTCGGCAATCAGGAATGTTAAATACGCCGTCTGACAGAGAAAGAAGACAGATGACTGCATCGTTACCTTTGATTTCAACACCACAAATTTTCATGTTCTTACCTACTTATTTTAGAGCCCTACATTATGGTGTTATTTCTAACACTTCTCCAGTATTTGCGCGTATCAGCAGCAAATAAGTCTAAATCAGAGAGTATTTTAGTCGCCGAAAGTTAACCTTTGATTGAAAAAACACCACACGAATTTACGGTATCGTTTGCTATGAGATGAAGCTCACAAAAGCTTAGCGGGATTTCATATGTGTGCTGTATATTGCGCGCGCATCCCTATTTGAAGTGTGGTTATTAATCCCAATGAATATCAATAATCTTTCGATTAAGAGTAAAATCGCGATCCCGCTGTTGGTGATTGTGATTGTTTTTTCTACCGTTACTGTGCTCAACGTTATCAGATCAAATGCTCAAGCTGCGATTAATAACGAGCTCAATAATGTGGTTCAGCCAGTGCTAGATAACCTAGAAGATGGCTACCGAGATATCTACCAAATTATCGCTTCGGCACAAGGTCTGTTGCTTGCTAAAGACCAAGCGGCGATCGAGTACCAAAAGTTTGAATTTAAAGACAACGCTTACAAAGCGGTTCCTCGTTTTCAAAGTGTCGAAACCTTGTATCAAGCGGGCGTGTTGGATCCATCTTCACGTGGCGAGTTAGCAAAGCTTGTTAACGCGATGAGCAAGTGGGTGGCACTGCACGAGCCAATGTTCGCTGATCCAGCAAACGCAGACCAATACAATATTGATTACTCGCCAGCGCTTGACGCAGAGTTTGCGATCATTCGTACTCAACTGCGCGATATCCGAACTCTGATCGAACTGAAGCAGAAAGAGCTTCGCCAGCAAGCCGATGACTCTATTGAATCGAGTAAGTTGATCATTGAAGTGGGTATGGCGGTTGCTGTTTTCGCTGCACTTTTCGCGATGTGGTTATCGAATCGCTTTATCGTTCAGCCAATCCAGAACGTAGAGAAAGCGATGAATGAGATCGCATCGGGTGACGGTAACTTGTCTCAACGTATGAAGGTCGAAGGTAATGACGAGATCGCTCGTTTGAGTTCTGCGTTCAACCAGTTTGTTGGCAAGATCCATGTCACCGTGGAGCAAGTTATTCTCACATCGAACGCAGTACGTGGCGAGATGGAAAACATCAAATCACTCACGCAAAGTGTTGCTGAATTCTCGTCGAATCAACAGCGAGAAAGTGAAGTGGTCGCGGCTGCAGTTCATGAAATGCAAGCAACCAGTGAAGTGGTGAGTGGTAACGCATTAGATGCGGCAACCGCAAGTAACGTTGCAAACCATGAAGTGGAATCGGCTGATACTACGCTTGGCTTAACTGTTACTTCGATTGAACGCCTTGCACAAGATATCGAGAACGCGGGTGGTGTGGTTCAAGAACTGGACACAGATGTGAAGAACATCGCCTCAATCCTTGGCGTGATCAAAGGTATTGCAGAACAAACCAACCTGCTTGCATTGAATGCGGCAATTGAAGCGGCACGAGCGGGTGAACAAGGTCGTGGCTTTGCAGTTGTGGCTGATGAAGTTCGTGCGCTTGCGAGCAAAACTCAAGACAGTACAGGCGAAATCCAATCAATGATTGAACGCTTAGAAGTGGGGGCTAAACATGCGGTTGGCGTGATGACTGAAAGCAAAGTGAGTGGCGAGAAAACCATTGTTCAAGCAGGAACTGCAGCGTCTTCATTGAGTGAGATTCGAAACTCAATTGGCAAGATGAATGACATGAACACACAAATTGCTACGGCGGCTTCGCAACAGTCTCAAGTGTCTGAAGAAGTGAATAAGAATGTTCAACGCATCGCTGAAAGCACCATGAAAATGGTTGAGATGGCAAGCAGCGCAGAAAATGCATGTATGGCATTGGCTGAACAGTGTGAAGCGCTAGATAGCCTTGTGTCTCAGTTTGAAGTGTAATTTTCAAAATTAGACAGACGCATATGAGCCGATAATGGTTGCTCGTTTGAATTCCATTAATCAGCGCTGAACGAAAAAAAGCCCGTACTCTATGAGTGCGGACTTTCTTTTTGACTAGGTGATCAGTTTTTAGACCTGATCAATCACTCAGTGTTAGCTGCTAAGACCGTCTTTGTATGTGTAACGGTAGTCCACTTTTACGTTCGCTTGGTAGTGGATGTCGCCGTTCATGTTAGTGATCTTTTTCACTTCCATATTTGCATCATCAATCTTGAACGAATCGTATTTGGTTGTCTGTTGGAACTGTGGCAGTTCTCTTGAAAGCTCAAAAGGTGTTTTTGCGCGTAACTCATCCATAAGGTTGGTGCCTGCATCGTATGCTTCGACTTCACTAGCATATGTGTCAGATTTTAGCGTTGTTTCTTGAATTGTTGTTTTAGTTGCTGCAAACGCAGTGGTGCTGAGTACAAGAGTTGATGCAAGTATGATTAACTTCTTCAAAGGGATACCTTACTTTGTTGTACCAGTGTTTTAGAGATTCTCACCCTAGCAATAGGGGATGAGGTTAATGTTAGGACAAAAATATGGTTCTGTAAGGGAATGACTATAGGTGCCGAAGATTAATGCACAGCGCATATCAAGCAAGGTGACACTGATATCTAACTTCAATACACTGTATGGGTAACCAAAGTTCAGCATAAGGTAAAGGCATGGCCAATTGGGAAGGGGTAAGTGAGTTTGTTGCAGTGGCAGAGCGTGAAAGCTTTACTGGTGCGGCGCAGAAGCTCGCTACGTCGGTGGCTCAAATCAGTCGTAGAGTAGCAAACCTCGAAGAACGACTCGCAGTGAAACTGCTCAATCGAACGACTCGAAAGGTGTCTCTTACAGAGGCTGGGCAACTCTATTACCAACAATGTAAGTTGTTGGTCGAAGGTTTAGAAATTGCTGAGCTTGCGGTCACGCAGATGCAATCCACACCCAAAGGCTTACTGAAAGTCACCGCGCCTGTGACTTATGGTGAGCGCCAACTCGCCCCAATACTGCATCAATTCTTAAAGCTTCACCCGCAAGTAGAGCTTGAGCTGATGCTGACCAATCAAAAGCTCGATCTTATCGATTCGGGTGTTGATGTTGCGATTCGTCTTGGCCGCTTGGAAGACTCAAGCCTTGTGGCAAAGAGGCTGTCTCAACGCCAACTTTATGTATGTGCAAGCCCTGAATATATTGAACGTTATGGCGAGCCGCATACATTATCAGAATTAAATAATCACCAATGTTTAGTCGGTGGATTTGAACATTGGCGTTTCAAAGAAAATAGACGCCCTCGCTCAGTTCGTGTTAACGGACGCATTAAGTGCAACAGTGGTTTAGCCTTGTTAGACGCAGCTAAGCAGAGCATTGGCTTGGTGCAGTTGCCTGAATACTATGTGAGTGAAGACCTTGATTCTGGTGAGTTGGTTGAGGTGCTGTCCGATTATCGAGATGACAAAGAAGGGATCTGGGCGCTTTATCCTCAGAACCGCAACTTATCTTCAAAGGTTCGCCTGCTGGTGGACTTCCTTTCTGAGCAATTGGATTAGTGTATGGCTTAAAACCTCCACCGATAAAAACGGGCTTCAGAATAGAGATTCTGAAGCCCGACGTGTTTTAGGGTTAAGTCGCGTTTGATTACGGCTTACTAGACCTAAAATGTATTAGACGGTGAAGCGATCCACCAAGTGATACAGCTCATTTGCACGACTGTTGAGGTTTTGGCTACCTGTACGGTTTTGATTCGCGAGTTCTGCCGATTGTGAGCTTTGGTCAGAAATCACCACGATGCGTTGAGATATTTCTTGTCCTACAATATTTTGCTGTTCAGTGGCTGTCGCAATAAGCGAGTTCATGTCCATGATGGTATCAATCGACGCTTGGATCTTCGCCAGTGCTTTGGCTGCGGCATTCGCTTCTTCCACGGTTTGCGCACTTCGGTTTTGACTTGAATCCATCGCTTTCACAGCAGCATCTGAGGCAGCTTTAAGTTGCTCAATCATCTTGTGAATGTCGCCAGTGCTTTCTTGAGTACGGCTTGCCAGTTTACGAACCTCATCGGCAACCACAGCAAACCCACGACCTTGTTCGCCTGCACGTGCAGCTTCAATCGCGGCATTCAACGCGAGTAGGTTAGTTTGCTCGGCAATGTCTTGGATGACCGCCAACGAAGAGGAGATATTCTGCACATCACCTTCTAAACGAGACACGACAGTGTTGGCTTCTGATACTTCGCTCGCTAGGCCTGCCACCGAATCTGCAGCGGCGTTTACTATCTGTTGCGCTTCTTTGGCATTGCCCTCTGCAAGTTTAGCGGAATCCGCCGCTTGGCTAGCGTTGCTCGAGATCTCTTGCGCCGTTGTGGTCATCTCAGTCATCGCTGTTGCAACTTGTTCTGTCTCTTCACGTTGCCCTGTAGCAATCTCGTCGACCTGCGCAGCACGAGAAGACATGTTAGATGTCTCGGCTACGACTTGCTGACCGACATCACTTACGCTGCGAATGATGGTTTGCAGGCTTGCCACAAAGGCATTGAAGTTCTCGCTGAGTTTTGTGAACTCGGGCGCTTTGAAGGTTTCCATTCGAGCGGTTAAGTCAGCTTCGCCACTCGCGAATGCGCTGATTGAACGATCAAACTGCTCGAGTGGTTGCATGATGGTACGGTTGACGGCAACGGCAAACACAGCAACTACTAGGGCAATCAAACCACAGAATATAGCGATGGCCGTCAATGAGCTTTGTAACGCAGCATTTGAGCTCTCTTTCATCTCTGCGATGACCGCATCGATGTCGTCAGTATAGAAGCCTGTACCTAGCATCAAGTCCCACTGGGGAACGAATATCGAGTAGCTCAGTTTCGGTAGGGCTTCGGATTGACCAAGTTTTGGAAAGTAGTAGGTGGTGAATTCACCAAGCTTTGAGTTCTTGATCAAGTCACGAATCAGGTAGTTGCCTTTTTTGTCTTGCAGGTCGTAGTAGTTGTTACCAATACCATCGTTGTTTTGTCCAACAACCACTCGAACGCCTTTAGAGTCGTAGCCAAAGATGTAGCCAGATTCGCCATATTCGAGTGTTCTTAATGTTGGTAAGGCTTCTTCTAATGTTGCACCTCTATCCAAAAATGGGCTGATCGAAGAGTAGGCCATTTGCAGGTACGCTTTGAGTTCCTTTTCTTTCATCGCCATCATATTGCTACGCGTCGATTCTACTTGCTGTGCGGTTAGCTCGGTGCTCTTCATATACGTCACGCTCATCATGCCAATTGCCATTAGTAGCAAAGGAATGAAAGAGAGAATATAAAGGCGGTTTTTGATGGTTAGGGTCATGTCACGCTTCCTGTGTGATTGTCTCATGCAATTTTCAACACATTATTAATGTGGTTTCAAAATGTAAATGGGCTTGTTGTTTAATTGTTATCCTAGAGTGTTTTTGTTTTATAAATATGATGACGGTTAGGTTTTTGGGGTGAGAAGCCTTGCAACTAGAGGCTTAAGCGCGAAAAAGTGAGTTTGTATCGATGCTTTTGAATTCGACGCTGCTTTGTTAGAATGCGACGCTTTGTAGCACCCTGCTATGTCTATTCGTTAAGTGAGAAAGATTCATGAACAAAAGCCATGTGACTATTGGTTTAACTAACCCAAAGAGCCCGACAAACGTTGGTGCTGTTATGCGTGCGGCTGGTTGTTACCAAGTCGACGAAGTTAAATACACAGGGCAACGCTACGAAAAAGCCGCAAAATTCCACACCGATACTAAGAGTGCTGCGCGTACTATCCCGTTGACTGGTGTTGAGTCGTTTTTAGACAATCTTGATCCAGAAACTAAGATCGTTTGCGTAGAACTCGCAGAAGGTGCAACACCACTACCGCGTTTTAAACACCCAGAAAATGCCATTTATATCTTTGGCCCTGAAGACGGCTCTATTTCTCAAGATGTCGCCGACAGAGCCGATCATGTTGTGTACGTACCAACAGTTGGCTGCATGAACTTGGCAGCGACAGTGAATGTGCTGCTTTACGATCGTCTTGCTAAATCTGATGAAATGGATGAGAGCAACGAACTGATTAAGAAAAGCCGTGATAACCGTAACCATCTGCTAATCAAAGAAAAGTAATTCTCTGCTTCTAGTGTTATCTATCCCGTACGCAATCGGATATTATCTTGAGTTCATCATCAGATAATTGAAGGGTTAGATAACACCATGGAAGACAAGCAATTACTTGCCGCGCTACAGCAACACTCTGTCCTCGATCTCTATCAGTTATTCCAAGAAGTTGGTCAAAACCGCTCTTTGTATGCATTACTAGAGAGGTTATCTTCCCTTAAAGAACATCATCAACTGAGTACTCGTCTTAGCCCTTTTAAGCCTCATATCGAAGGATTGCTAGCTCAATTTGATAGCGCCACGCCAGATAGCGAGATCCTCAAGGCAGTCGCTCTTCAGTCTGAGATTCAGCAACGAGGCCACAGTATGAGTCGTTACATCATGACATCAGATAACCATCGCCATTTTTCCCCAAGTGCAGACCTAGTCATGTTTGGTGATTCGATCACCGAATGGGCCCCGTGGGCGGATATCTTTCGCGATGTTTCGATGGTCAACCGTGGCTTAGCGGGTGACACCACAACTGGCATGTTGCGCCGTATTGATACCACGTTGAATGTGAAGCCAAAGCTGGTGTGTTTTATGGCAGGGATAAACGATTTAGCTCAGGGTTATGATGTCGACCATATCTACCAGAACTACATTGATATGCTTAAGGTGTGGCAAGAAAATGAGATTCGCATATTGGTGCAATCAACGCTTTATGTTGGCTCTAAACTGCAAGGTTTAAATCCGTCGGTTGAACTGCTCAATAGCAAGCTAAGCGAGTACTGTACACAGCAAGGCATTGCGTTCTTAGATGTGAATTCAGTATTGTCGCCTAATAAGCTGTTGTCGAACAAGTACTCGTGTGATGATCTGCATTTGAATGCGAAGGCTTATCAAACTTGGGCTGAGATACTTCAACCTACGATAGCTGAGCTACTAAAATAGACTCACGCAAAACGCTAGCTAGACCGATAAACAGCTTAGCTAATACAAGAAAAGCCAAACCCTAGATTTGTTTCGCGAACCATAAGGACATCAATGTGAACCTAAGACAATTGGAAGTCTTTTACGCCATTATGCAGACCGGAACCGTATCTGGAGCCGCGCGCAGCTTGCATGTGTCGCAACCAAACGTGACCCGTATTTTGGCGCACACGGAGCAACAACTTGGGTTTGGCTTATTCGAACGAGTTAAAGGGCGGTTGGTGCCAACGGTTGAGGCAAAAACCTTACTGCCAGAAGCGGAAAAGGTGTATCAGCAATTGGGGCAATTTCGATCTCTGACCAACAAAGTGAAGCAAGGCCATCAGCATTTACGCATTGGTGCGCCGCCGATTTTAGCGACTAAATTACTGACTCCGGTAATCGCCCAAATGTCTCGCGAGCAAAATGGCAGTAAGCAAGATCTCTCTTTTGAGTTGCTGACAGCAAACCGTGATGAACTGTGCGCTGGGCTATTAAAGCATGAGCTTGATATTGCTATCGCGTTTGGCGATGAAGCACCGCCTGCGATATTAAGTGAAACGCTATTAACCGAATCACTAAAGGTTTTGGTTCCTTCCAATACGGTTGATCATTTCCCCGCGGAATTAACGTTAGATGATCTGATCAATTATCCGCTGCCAATCATCGGGCTCGATAGCCGCGATCCATTAGGCCTCCTGTTACATCAACGCCTTATTGCACGTGAGCAGCATTATCACCACCCGATATCTGTACGTGGGTATAGCGCCGCTGCGGAACTGGTCAAGCACCAAGCGGGGTTTGCGATTGTTGATCCGTGGACGGCAGAGCAATATCAAAATGACGATGCGGTCTGTGTGTTGCCGCTTCAACCAGACATCCAATTTTCGATATCGATGCTTTGCGCAGAGCACACCCCTCAGTCGATTTCCGTTAAACAATTTATCGCTTCATTGAAAATCCATACTCACCCTATAACTTAAGGTTATAGGCTCGCCATAAATAGGCATTCGGCAGCTTCGAAGTTCTTAATTAAAGTAAACCCATACAAGGGCTTATTAATTAGGAATACTCATGTCGATCGCTCAACCTTACCTTCTTTTTCTTGGGGATGTTACTGACCCACTCGCTGCAAAAACAGCTCGCGGTATTCATCAATGGCGACCAGAAATCTGCCTAGGTCAACTGCGTTTAACGGGTGATACCGTTTCACTGGGCTTAACGGATATGACCCTGCAAGAGGCGCAAGCGCAGGGCGCGAAGACGCTAGTGATTGGTACCGCAAATCCGGGTGGTGTTATTCCTGATTCTTGGCAGTCAACCATTATGGCCGCTGCAGAAATGGGATATGAGATTGCATCTGGCATGCACCAACGATTGAGTGAATTTTCACCGCTTGCTGACATGCAGCAACAAGGATTGACTAAGCTTCATGATGTACGCCATTTTGACGGTGTTCTTAATGTTGGTAACGGCAAGCTTCGTCAAGGTAAGCGCCTGCTTACTGTCGGAACTGATTGCTCAGTAGGCAAAATGTTCTCGGCATTAGCGATTGAAAAGTCGCTTAAACAAGCGGGAACATCCGCTCAGTTTAAAGCGACAGGGCAGACAGGTATTTTGATTGAAGGCAGCGGTATTTCGATTGATGCGGTGGTTGCGGATTTTATTTCTGGCGCAGTTGAAGCGATTAGCCCTGATTTTACCGACCACGATTGGGACATCATTGAAGGGCAAGGCTCTTTGTTCAACCCTTCGTTTGCAGGCGTGAGTTTGGGTCTTTTACATGGCGCACAAGCTGATGCCTTAGTGCTGTGTCATGAAGTTGGGCGACCACATATTCGTAACCTTCCTCATGCTAAATTACCAAGCATAGAACAGACGATTGAAGCCAACTTGCAAGCGGCGCGACTGACTAATCCAGACGCGAAGCTGGTGGGTATCTGCTTGAACACGTCGGCGATTAGCATTGAAGAGGCTGAGACATTGTGCCAAGAATGGACCACACTCTATCAAGTGCCAGTGACGGACCCAGTGCGCTTTGGTGTACAACACATTACTGATCATTTGCGACATTCACTTTAACGACTTCATCATTTCTACGTTTCCATTTGTTAAAGTGAACATCAACCGAGTGAAATTATGAAGATTACAGCTGAACCCATTATTATCGCGATGCAAACGCCTTTTCGCATCTCTCGTGGCAGTCGAACTGAGTGTCACGTTGTTCGTGTTTACATTGAATATGGTGGCAAACGAGCTCAGGGCGAATGCACGCCTTACCCACGATACGGCGAGTCATCGGAGTCTGTGTTAGCGCAAATCCAACAAGCGTCTAGCGCACTTGAAGCTATGTTTGAACGAGGCGTTACTGATCCGGCAGAGCTAAGAGATCATCTTCAGTCTTTATTGACCGGAGGGGCAGCGCGCAATGCGGTCGATTGTGCGCTTTGGGATTATCAAGCTCAGCAGAACGACCAGACGTTTCCGAATAGCTTGTTTGAGTTGCCTGCTCAAATCGTGACTGCAATGACAGTCTCGATTGGCACGCCAGAAGCCATGGCGACTCAGGCTCGAGACTATGTCGCGAATGGTGCGAAACTTCTGAAAGTGAAGCTTGACGGCGAGCAGGTGGTAGAGCGTGTTCGCGCGGTACGAGAAGCTGCGGCAGATGTTCAAATTGTATTGGATGCGAATGAAGCGTGGACAGGATTGAATCTCGAAGAGTTGTTCAATCAACTGGTAGAATTTGATATTGCGATGATCGAGCAGCCGTTACCCCAACAGCACGATGCCTCATTGGCGCACATCAAGCACCCGATACCACTGTGTGCTGATGAAAGCTGTCATACCACTTCGCAACTTTCATCTTTGTTAGGCAAATATGAAATGGTCAACATCAAGCTCGATAAAACAGGTGGTTTGACCGAAGCATTGGTACTTGCTGAAGAAGCTCAAAGGCTAGGATTTACGCTGATGTCGGGTTGTATGCTCGGTACATCGCTGGCGATGCGTGCAGCTCTGCCTATCGCCGTTCAATCTGAAATCGTCGACCTCGATGGCCCAGTCTTACTTGGTCAAGATGTAGCACCATCACTGACTTATCGAGATGGGATGATTGTTCTTTAAGTTCCTAACAAATTAGCTAGGAATCTCTCCATACAAAAATCGCATAAGCGTTAACTTATGCGATTTTTTGTTTGTACCGTTTTACAGAGATAAGTAAACCATACTGCAACTACTCACTTGCTTCATTGAGTGGGGTGTACTGAACTGCTAAATACAACCCGCCTAGAAAATGCAGTGCTTGGCAAAATCGCCCGCTTCATTAGCCGTCCAGTCGCCTTTAGGCTTTTCTTTCATATCGGCACACCAAGCTTCACTGCCCACTTCTGTACAAGCCATTAGTTGCGTGGCAAGGAAAAGTATCAACGCGATTTTCTTCATAATAAACATTCCGTTGTCGTCTAAATTTCTGCTTATAACTGTATCAAATACCACAAGTGATTGTTATAGCTGCTAAGAACTTAAGGGCGTTAATAATGATGTGGGGTTGAGCTGAATTCGAGAGACGGTAAAGAAGGGAAGGTTTGCTTGGCTTTAAGATCGAAAAAGCCAGCAACATGTGCTGGCTTTGAAATTCTTAATAAGTGTCTATTCGTTATTTCGCTTTAACTACTTATCGATTTATACCAATTTCATCTCTTGGATGATGTCCGAAGCAATCTCTGGCTTCGTGCTTGTTGGTTTCTCGTGTAGGTCGGCTTTCAATTGTCCCTTACGGTTACTTAGGCCAGCTTCAAGTTTCTTGAGTGCTGCAGCGATAGCTGGGTACATAACATCGTCTGTCGATTTTGCTGTTACTCGTACACCTTCGTAGTTGGTGAATACTTCAACCTGATGTTGACCGTGTTCTTTAGTAATGATGATGTCGCAACTGATCAGTGATGGGAAATGGTTAGATATCTTCTCGAATTTACCTTCGATGTCTTTGCGTGACTCGTCGTTAATTGATACATGATGTGTTTGAACATTTATTTTCATAAATCATACCTTTCCAATGACTGTGTCATTTAAACGTAGCAAACATCGCATAGATTAACCAACTGAGAATTAGCACATGTGTGATTGACTTCAGTGTTATCAAATATTCTCTTGTTACTCCCTTGAAAGTCCGATGAACTGATCGCATATTATGTTTCGTGTTTTAAAGACATGTTCAAAAAAACTCCATCCTTGATAATTTGCGCTAACCTACAGCGAATTCCCAGTGAATCTCTCTTTATCGGTTTTATAATTCCGAACTTGTCACTCCATTGATTTTCTTTCCAGCTCACTCACTTTTTCTTCTTTGATTAAAAACTCAGCTTAAGTTACTAATTTATAGACACTCAACTGCCCACTCCATATTGAAGTGAAACTCTCCTGCTGTGAGTTGAGACTCGGGTATGGTAATGCGTGCTCGAATATCGACTTCTTTATTGGATGCCAGTTGATCGACAGGAAATTCGACGCCCTGACGCCAATAATTAATGTCACCTTCATAACGAACCGGCGTTTCGACTTTGAATCGCACAAGTTCTGAAATGCGAGACTCATCAATTGAGCCTAGATCAATATGTTGCAGTTTGAGCAACAATCGAGAATCTTTGCGATTGGACTCAAGCTTAAGCGTTATCGCTCGGCCATCGTATTCTCGGCCACTGAATTTAAGCCGTTTAAGCGTATTAAAACCATCAAAGCCATTAAGATTGATGCAGAAATGCTGGAGCTGTTAGGCAGTGAAGATGGCAACACGGCGATGATCAAAGTGAGCTGGGATGAGAAGGGAATGAAGGTCTATAAGGATGGCTACTTAGCGGATTATAAGTACGGGATTGCCCCTCATGAGATGCAAGAAAACTACGAATTAGCACCTAAGTAACTCGATTCGATTGCAGAAAAGCGCCTTACTTATTAGTGGGCGCTTTTCTTTTGCTCACCAAAGCATGACGAAACTCACACTTTTCTGACAATTAATGACTCGTTATGCTAGTATGCGCCGCTTGTCTTTGTAATTGATAAAAAACGCATTACCCAAACAGTCTTTTTCTGTTTATCTGCTTGTAATGACCTCATTCAGTTTGGCCTGACTTGGCCGAACATCTGCATTTTGCTCGGACGCAAAGAGAGTAGTTCTCACTACTTCACTATGTACATTTGAGAGCACCATCTATCAAAGGCCTTTTAGAAACAGCCTAGTTAGCGTGAACTATGTTCTGCGTGAAGGGTTTCGTTTTTCCAAAAATCCCTCCGGCGGCTAAGTGAACCTTAGTTGCTGACAAATAAGGAGTCTATATGACGACTACGGTATCTACATCCGTACCTACATCTCAAGCTGCTAACGCAGCGCCCACAGAGAAAGAAGTAAACCACCCGTTTCTCTCTTTGGTTATCATGGTGATCGTTGCTGCAATTGCAACTTACTTCATCCCTTCTGGTGAATTCGAGCGAGTGGTCATGAATGGCCGCACGGTTATCGACCCAGACAGCTACACACAATTGACCAGCAACCCAACAACATTAGCCTCTTTTTTCGAATCATTTTTTAAAGGCTTCAAATCCGCTTCTGGCGTGATGGGCGTTGTGGTATTTGTGGGTGGTGCTTTTGGCATTATTAAACACATGGGTCTGTTAGACGCATCCGTTGTTGCACTAACTACTAAGCTAAAGAAGCAAGGCTTATACGTGATTGCGCCTGTGATCATGACGGCGATCTTCTTCAACGTTACCTTCACCGGTATGCGTGAACTTGATGTCATTTTCATCTCTTTGATGATCCCGATCTGTATCAAGCTTGGCTATGACGCGATTACGGCACTTGGCGTTGTTTTACTGGCAAGTTGTGCCGGTTTCGCGGCCGCTTTGGCTAACCCATTCTTTACGGGTATTGCACACACTATCGCTGAACTGCCTATGTATTCAGGCATGTGGTACCGCTTTATTGTTGGTATGTTCATGTTGTTAACGGGTGCATGGTATGTGCTTAACTACGCGCGCAAAGTTAAGCAAGATCCGACCAAAGGCTTGTTACACGGCACGGGTTACCACTATGAATCAAATGTTGAAGCGAAAACACTGACCACACGTGAAAAGCTTGCGGGCATCGCGTTCTTGGGCGTATTCGCATACATGATCTTCGGCACGTTGACGATGGGGTTCGGCTTCACCGAGATTGCGGGTGCATTCGTGGCGATGGCTATTATTCCGGGTTTGGTGGCGGGTTTATCTCCGAACAAGATCTGTGAGTACTGGACCAAAGGTGTTAGCGACGTATTGATCGCGGTACTGATCATCTTTTTTGCTCGTTCAGTGCTAACCATTATGGAAGACGCGAAGATTGTTGATTCTATTATCTTCTATCTTGCACAAATCATTTCTGGTAGCTCTAAACTTGTGGCAGCAGCAGGGATCTACTTCTCGCAGGCTGCGATCAACCTGTTCATTCCGTCGGGCAGTGGCCAAGCGGTGATTACCATGCCAATCATTATTCCATTGGCAGATATTGGTGAAGTGACTCGCCAAGTGGCTGCACTGGCTTCTCAATTGGGTGATGGTATTTCTAACTATATTTACCCAACCAATGGTGGCTTGTTAGCGGTATTGGCTATTGCAAAAGTGCCTTACACCAAGTGGGTTCGTTTCTTCTTACCACTGTTCTTGTTCTGGTCGGTAGGCGCTTTGATTTCAGTTGTGATTGCTCAAATGATTGAGTTAGGGCCTTTCTAAGGTTTCTGTTTAATCGAATACATGGACAGTTAAGGCTTAACTGAAGCTGTGTGAGTAAATAAGAAGGCAGCGAATTCGCTGCCTTTTTTCGTTTAAAGAAAAGCTATTCCAACGTTAAAGGTTACTCTTCAAATTGGTAAGAAGAGGGCACCACAATCACGCCTTGTTTTGATATGTGGAAGCGTTTCGCATCGGCAAGGCCATCAAGACCGATCTGGGTTCCGTCAGGCACCTTAACGTTCTTGTCGATGATGCAGTTTTGTATGTGGCAATTTTTTCCAATCTCAACATCTTCAAACAGAATACTATCAATCACAATCGCGGCATTGCTGACTTTCACTTTCGGGAAGAAGATTGAGTTTTGCGCCGAGCCGCCTTCAATTACAACGCCATTCGCTATCATCGAGTTGATGAATATTCCTTGATTACCTTCAACTGAAGCAATGGTTCGTGCGGGTGGCAGCTGCGGTTCGTAAGTACGAATCGCCCAATCAGGTTGATATAAATCGATAGGCGAAGCTGGCTTTAACAGGTCCATGTTGGATTGGTAATAAGAGTCGATAGTACCAACATCTCTCCAGTACGCATCTTGGGTCACTCGGCCTTCTTCATCCCCAAACTTGTATGCGTAAACACTGTTGTTGCCCACCAATTTAGGAATGATATCTTTACCAAAATCGTGGCTTGAGTCTGGATCTTCTGCGTCTGCCAATAATGCCTGTGTCAGTACTTCTTTATCAAAGACGTAAATACCCATTGAAGCCATGCTTCGAGTTGGCCTTCCAGGTACACATGCAGGGTAACGTGGCTTTTCGGTAAAGTTATTGATCTCTAGAGATTCATCTATCTCCATCACACCAAACTCTTTGGCTTCGTCAATCGAAACCTCCATGCACGCCACAGTTAGGTCGGCCTCGTTCTTTTTGTGCTGCTTGAGCATTGGTGCGTAATCCATGCGATAGATATGGTCACCGGATAACACCACCACATGCTTGGCTTCACTGCGTGAAAGTAGATACAAGTTTTGATAAATCGCATCGGCAGTACCGCTGTACCAGCTATCACCGGTTCGCATTTGTGGAGGAACATTGGTGATGTATTCGCCGAGCTCAGGGTTAAGCACCGACCAACCATCTCTTAAATGTTTTTGCAAAGAGTGAGATTTGTACTGAGTCAGCACCAAAATTTGGCGTAGCCCAGAGTGTAAGCAGTTCGCGAGTGTGAAATCGATGATTCGATATTTGCCACCAAAGGGTACCGCAGGTTTTGCACGGTTATCGGTGAGAGGGGAAAGCCGAGAGCCAACACCGCCGGCCAGAACGATTGTTAGAGTGTCTTGCATGATCAGAACCTCAATGTATTTATGATTATGAACATAGACTTGCAAGCACTAAGCCAAATGTAACTCATTGAATATTATACGAGGCGAGATTGATTCTTGTTGTTCTGCACCAAAATGATGCACGTGAGATATTGGCTTGCTCTATTTTGATCCAAAAAAGATCCGAATAGAGTGAATTGATTGGATTAACAAAATGACGCACGGAAAAGCTGCATTACAAAACTGTCAATAAAATGAAGGAATAAAGTGATCGGGTCGATATAAATTTACATAAATAATCACAACTTTTCACAAATTGATTTCCATCAATAAAGTAGGGTTATTCTATGATACCTTGCACGCAAAATAAGAAATGATTACTCATTCACCAATAAAGATTAAGCCCCCCAAAAGGAAATTATAATGAAAAAGCCAGTATGTGGTATTGCGGTTATTGCGGCTCTTATGTCAACCAATGTTCTTGCTCATAAAGAAGGTGATTTCATCATCCGTGCAGGTGCAGCGATTGTATCTCCTAACGATAGCAGCGGTGACGTTCTAGGTAACTCATCTTTAGAATTCTCAGTAGACTCAAATACACAATTAGGCTTAACGTTTGGCTATATGTTTACTGATAACATCAGTTTGGAAGTTCTAGCAGCAACGCCATTTTCTCACAGTATCTCTGTAAACGGTGTTGGTGAAGTCGCTGAAACTAAACACCTCCCACCAACGTTTATGGTTCAGTACTACTTCGGTGAAGCGAATAGTGATTTCCGACCTTATGTAGGGGCAGGTATCAACTATACGGTATTCTTTGATGAGTCTCTGACTAGTACGGGTAAGAACGACGCTGGCCTAACGGATGTGTCTTTGGCTGATTCCTGGGGCTTGGCTGCTAACATTGGTATGGACTACATGATTAATGAAGATTGGTTTTTGAACGCATCGGTTTGGTACGCAGATATCGGTACTACAGCGACATACAAAACGGCTACAGATACGTTCAAAACAGACGTTGATATCGACCCATGGGTATTCATGATTGGTGGTGGTTACAACTTCTAATCTCCCTATTCGGTTTACTAAAGGCGCTCAAGCATCAGCCAGCTTGGGCCCTTTTTTTGCTTACTTGTTAATAGAGTGCTCACCTTAACTTTCTGTTGCTATGAGTAAGAGAAACTTATTGCTGTCATTTATTGTTAATAGAAGGGAAAGATAAGTGTCATAACAGCCCTCTATGATCGCGATTCAAATTATGGAGGATATATGAATCGTAAATTTAATAAGCTGACATTATTACTGCCTATCGCGGTAAGTTCTGCTCTAGTAGGCTGTTCTCAACCAACATCACCAACGACTGCTACGCCATCTCAAACATCACTTGATGCTTTTAGCCTTCAATGCCAATCCATCGAGCAGCCAAGCGCTTCCAATGCTGAGGTAACCGGAATCAGCCTAGTTGGCCGTTCAATCGCCGACGCCCCGTTTGATACTTCTGCAGCCGAAATCGTCAGCTACGATTCATGTACCGACAAGCTTTATGTTGTGAACGCTCAAGCTCAGAAAGTTGATGTTTTATCAATGAACTCAGCTAGCGAACCAACATCTTCGGGTTCGATTGATCTTCAATCAGCGGCTGCAGCTTCTGGTATTGATATTGGTGCAGCGAACAGTGTGTCGACTCATCAAGGATTAGTTGCTGTCGCGATTGAAAATGCTGACAAGCAACAAAACGGCATCATTGCCCTTTATCGTTCAGACACGTTAGAGCTGATTACTACTTATACGGCTGGTGCATTACCGGACATGGTGAGCTTCTCGAAAGATGGTCGCTACATTGCCTCTGCAAATGAAGGTGAGCCGAATGCGGATTACAGCATTGATCCTGAAGGTTCAGTAACGCTGGTGGATTTAACCAATGGTCCTTTGCAAGCGACAGTCACTCAGATTGATTTCAAGGCATTCAATCAAGGTCAGCCTCGCCATGCAGAGCTAACCGACAAGGTTCGAATCTCTGCGCCGAATGCAACGGTTGCTCAAGATCTTGAACCGGAATACCTAACATTTGCGGATAACGGAAAACTCTACGTTGCCCTCCAAGAGAACAACGCGTTGGCAGCGATTGATGTGGCGAGTGCACATGTGGATGCGATTCTTGGACTAGGCGGAAAGCCTTGGGATAACGCTAAGCTAGATGCGTCAAACAAAGACAAAAATATCGGTAATCTGCAAAGCTACGCGATGTTAGAAGGCCTTTACATGCCAGACAGCATCACCAGCTACAGCGTTGATGGTAATACCTACATTGTGACTGCGAATGAAGGTGATGGTCGTGAGTATGGCATCAAAACCACGCAAGAAATGTGTGACGAGAAAGGTTTTGAGTGGGATGGTGATGACTATAAAGGCACCGAAAACTACACAACAGAAAAAGACTTTTGTATCGCTTATGTCGATGAAGTGCGTGGCAAGAAGTTAGACGTTGATGCTAACCACCCATTGGCTGGTGCATTGAAAGACAATAATCAATTGGCTCGCCTTAAGGTGATTAAGCCACAAGGGACACTTGCCACCGACCAAAAGGTTCAAGTATTCGGTAGCCGCTCTTTCTCTATCTGGGATGAGTCAGGCGAGCTCGTGTTTGATAGTGGCGATGATTTCGCTCGAATTGTGCTGGAGCAAGATCCTGCAAACTTCAACAGCACCAACGATAACAACCAAAGTGGTGACGATCGTAGCGATGATAAAGGGGTAGAGCCTGAAGCGATCGAAGTCGCTGAGATTAACGGCAAGCAGTATGCCTTTATTGGACTTGAGCGCCAAGGTGGCATTATGGTTTACGACGTAACACAGCCTAAAAATGCAAGTTTCATCAGCTACTTGAACAACCGAGACTTCACACAACCAGTGTGCACTAAGGTTGATGAAGACGGTGATTGCGACAACGATACGTACAACTCAAAAGCAGGTGACCTAGGCCCAGAGTCAATCAAGTATTTCACTCGCTTTGGTAACCACTTTATTGCGGTTGGAAACGAAGTGAGTGGTAGCACATCAGTTTATCGCGTTGAGTTTTAATCACGCTTCTTACTAGCAATTAGATTGAATCAAAACAAAGGCGCCACTACTGAGTAAGTAGTGGCGCTTTCTATTTAATTTTCACGAATATATGCGTGATAGATTAGCTTCTATGGTTGTTGCTTAGTTGGTGCTAGAGCGATCTCACGGATACATACGTTTTGCGGTTGTTGGTAAGCGAATGATACTGCGCGAGCAATATCGTCAGCTGCCAATACGCCGCCCATGTCTTCTTTCCAAGAATCGTAACCGTCTTTGATCTCTTGAGATGTAGTGTGAGACAGAAGCTCAGTCTCAACAGCACCCGGTGCGATAGTAGTAACACGAACATTTGAAGCTGCTACTTCTTCACGAACGTTCTCAGAGATAGCGTGTACCGCGAACTTAGTACCACAGTAAGCAGCGTGGCTTGGGAATGTTTTCTTACCCGCAATTGAACTGATGTTGATGATAGTACCTGTGTTGCGTTCCATCATAGGAGCAAGTACAGACTGCATGCCGTTTAGAAGACCAATCACGTTTACATCGAACATTGTCTTCCACTCTTGTGCGTCTTGAGTATCAATTTGACCAAGAAGCATTGCACCAGCATTGTTGATAAGTGCATCTACAGGGCCAAACTTCTCTTCACCTTGTGCGATTGCTGCATCAAAAGACGCTTTGTCTGTTACGTCTACTTTTATTGACAGTGAGTTTGGTAGATTCAGCGCTTCAAGGCGATCAACACGACGAGCTAAAAGTAGCAGAGGGTGACCTTCATCGCTTAGACGGCGAGCGATTGCTTCACCAATACCAGAGCTTGCACCTGTAATTACGATTAGTTTTTTCATTTTATTTCCTCTGGACTTTTATTGCGTCGGTTGGCTACGACGGGTTGTTTAAGTGCATTCGAATCAAGTGCTTGTTGCCTTGCTTCGTTGCGATGGAGGTATATTAAGGAAAATAGAATTGTTGATATATAGCGCTTTACTTGAAACACTGTTGCTGTGGTGCAACAATAAAAGTGTCTATCTCATAACTCCATTAGTAAGCTGGCGACTATGCTTAATCAAATTAACCTGTCTGATATTCGTTCTTTCGTGCTGATCGCTCGTTTAGGTAATTTCACCAAAGCGGCGGAGGAGTTGGATGTGTCTCGTTCCCACGTATCACGCCAAGTGAGCAGCCTAGAAAAGCAGATGGGTGTGACACTGTTTATCCGCACCACTCGAACCTTAAGGTTGACTCACGCAGGGCAAGATCTGTACGCGAGATGTGAACAAGCCTTAGATAATATAGACCAAGCCTTGATTGCTGCTGTGGATGACGTCGAAGAAGTACGTGGCGACATAAAAGTAAACTGTGTTGGCGGTTATCTGGGCGAGGTGATCATCGCGGATCTGGTCAATGAGTTCATGCAACTCTACCCAGACATCAGCATCAGCCTTGATTTCAGTAGTAACCGAGTCGACTTGATTGAAGACGCGTTCGATATCGCATTTCGTATGGGAAGCCTTGAAGATGCGGGCTTTATCGCGAGAAAGCTTTTGGACATCGAGATGGGAACGCTCGCAAGCCCTGAATATTTTGCTCGCAAAGGAAAGCCAAACCATCCTAAAGATCTCATTCACCATGACTGCTTAACGGGGTCTGTGCGTAAGTGGAGCTTTCAAGCTTTGGATGACACCAAGAAAACAGTCGATGTTCATGTGACGGGTAGGCTGCAATGTAAGAATGGGCGAGTGTTAGTACAGGGCGCGAAATCGGGCAACGGAATTATTCGTGTACCAACCATCTATTGCTTGCAAGAGATCAATGATGGGCAATTGGAGCAGGTGTTTAATGAGTGGATAGTGCCGAAAGTGGACTTTTCAGCGATCTATCATCGAGACCGCTATCAACCGAGCCGAATTCGAACCTTCATTGATTTTGTGAAAGGCCGTTTTGAGCAAATGCCAGTCAGCTAAATAGTGCGTGCTGTCCATTATTTGGAATAGAGTGGATTTGCTTGGGCTTACATCTCGTCGATTTCGTTTTGTAGACTTTCCAGTTGATCCAGAATCAGTAAGAACTTCTCACCAAAGGGCGTCACTTGATATTCAACTCTTGGTGGGAGTTCGTTGAACATCTGCTTATCCAAAATCCCAAACTCAACATTTCGCTTCAAGCATTCATTCAATACTTTGGTCGATAACCCTTCGACCGAGCGCACCATTTCACCGGGGCGATTAATGCCATTTGCCAGTAATTGGTAAACCGTTAGCGACCATTTACAGCCGTAGATGGTTTCGACCATACGAGCGGAACGCTCTGGTGCCGATTTTCTTGAAAAAAAGTTTTCCTGATTTTTCATAAAGATGTACCAATAAGTACCTACCTAACCGATTTGTACTTACTATTCATAGTGTTAGTTCAAAGCCTAAGATTACCACGTTCACATGACTTAGGAGATAACAAAATGAACTTCACTAAAAATGGTATTGCAGTCGTAATTGGTGGCACAAGCGGCATGGGCTTTGAAACAGCGAAGCAGTTAGTCGCTCAAAACATCCATGTGTTGGTGGTCGGCAATAACCCAACTAAGTTAGATAAAGCGGTGTCAGAGCTGCAATCGCTCGGTCATGCTTCAGGCTGGCAAGCTAACCTTTATGATGATGCAAGTGTGTCTCGTCTTATTACGCATTTAGAGTCGCTCGAAGAAGGTATTGGTTACCTTGTGAATGCGGCTGGTTACTTCAACCCTAAAGCGTTTATTGAACACCAAGAATCTGATTACGAGCAATACATGCAGCTCAATAAAGCAACCTTCTTCATCACTCAAGCTGTCAGCAAGTTGATGATCAAAAACGGTGGCGGAAACGTGGTAAATGTAGGCTCTATGTGGGCCAAACAAGCTATTAGAGCGACACCATCCTCTGCGTATTCAATGGCAAAAGCTGGCTTGCACGCTTTAACACAGCACATGGCGATGGAGCTTGCGGACTACAACATTCGCGTGAATGCGGTTTCTCCTGCTGTTGTTAAAACGCCGATTTACGAATCTTTCATCAAACCTGAAGAAGTGGATCAAGCGCTAGAAGGCTTCAACGCGTTCCATCCTATTGGTCGAGTAGGTTTGCCGAAAGACATCGCTAATAGCATCTCTTTCCTACTGTCAGACAGTGCAGATTGGGTAACGGGTGCAATCTGGGATGTTGATGGCGGAGTGATTGCTGGCCGCAATTAATTAGGATTCTTTTTAGGTGGCTATCGCGCAGGCAAAATAGCAGCGAGATAGCCTCCTTGATCAGTATTCGCGTAGAATAGAAACGAGAAAGACAACAATAATAATTAAAACGATAACAAGAGTAAGGTCGCCATTATGTTCAATATGGACTTTTCAAAGAGACTGGTTATAGAAACCGAGACATTAGATTGGGTCGCAAGCCCTGCTAAAGGGGTTTGGCGTAAGCCACTTGAAAGAGAAGAGAAAGAATCGGGCCACACGACCAGCGTGGTGAAGTACGATCCTGACTCTTCGTTTTCTGAGCACCCACATCCGCAAGGTGAAGAGATCTTCGTATTAGAGGGTGTGTTCTCTGATGAAACCGGAGATTTCCCAGCGGGCACTTATATCCGTAATCCGCCGGGCAGCGCGCATTCCCCATCCAGCAAAAATGGCTGTACGATCTTGGTTAAGCTCAACCAATTTGACGCGAGAGACTTAACTCAAGTTCGTATTAATACTTTGGAAACAGAATGGCTTCAGGGTATTGGCGGCTTACAAGTGATGCCACTGCATGAGTTCGAACACGAGCATGTCGCGTTAGTGAAGTGGCCGGTTGGCGAACGTTTTCAGCCGCATCGCCACTTTGGCGGTGAAGAGATATTTGTACTTTCTGGCACCTTTAAAGACGAACATGGTGAGTATCCAAAACACACATGGATGCGCAGCCCACACATGAGTGAGCATTTTCCTTATGTGGAAGAAGAGACGGTTATCCTAGTGAAAACAGGGCATCTGCCATTGGATTAAAGGAATGCTCAGTAAAAGATGAGAAAGCCGCATTGTTTTGAACAAGCGGCTTTTTTTAGTGCTATTGGAAAGGCTTAGTGAGTGCGGCGAGGGCCGTTACGTACCAAGTCTTTACCGTTATCAAACACCTCTTTGGTGATCCAGCGAGCAAGCAGAACTTTATGGCTGCTATTGAATACAGCAACGAAGTGACGACCATCTGAATTATTGGTTGCCATGCCTACACCTTCAACGCCTTCAAGGCCTAAACCGCCAGCTTCCACTGAAATTAGGAATTGCTCTAGTTCTTCTAGAGACTCAATAATATCAAGTTCGTTGTTCATTTTTATGCTCTCTTGCTGTGAGCCAACATCGTATTTAGGGCGCTTTAGTGCTGTGCTCGAATGAAGATATTGGCTGTTGTTCTTTGTTGGATGCGTACTCTACAGGTCATAAGAGGGGATTGGAACTCTCAAATATTAGAAGCAGGCTGATAATTTGCGAATTTTTAACATAACATACGTTTAAATGCTTGTTATCCATATTCTTTTTACTACTATTTATAGGGTCAATTTAGACAGTGATAGGAATTAATATGATGAAGGTTTGGCGTTGTCTATTGTTAATGTTGGCGTTTGTCGCATTTGGAAGTTATGCGCAGAGCGTTGAGAAAATCGCAGAAGTACAAGATCAGTTAATGCTCGATCTAGCAACATTAGAAACGGCGCATGATGCTGAGAAACCCTTTCTTGAAGATATATTAAGGCGTAAGAATCAGGGCCTACGCGAAGAGATTTTTTCACAGCTATCGTCAGATAAAAAAGAAGGGTTGGATGTCACTCTTGCTCAGCAGGTTGAACTACTGCAAAAATTGCTGTCATTGAATGAAATTAAAATCGTTTCAATGAGTAAAGAAAACCGTTCCGCTGAGGGTGACGCTAAAAAGCGCCTTGAATTGCGTATTCAAAAACGAATCGGAATGATGGATGTCTATTATCAGCAGCTTGCTAAGACCTTAAATTGGTCGAAAGAGCGTGGTGTTGATGTTGCTGTTCCTGAAGGTGAACTTAAAACGGCGTTAATTGCTCGTTCTAAATACCTGACAAATGCCATTCTTTACACAGACACACAGCGACAAGATCTAGAAGCGCGTTTGTCTTTTGTGAATGAAGAAGAGAAAGCGACGATTAAAAAGGAGCTTGAACGTTTCAGCGAGCGCACTAGCGTTATGGTCGCGAGCTTAGAAGAAACCATCACGCTAATGGAACCGTTTGGCGTGGATGTGACTTCGTACAAACGTGTTTTGCTAGCGACGACAGGTGACATTAACGCCGATGTGTTGGATGTTGGTGTTGCACTGGAGCTGTTGGATGGTTGGCTTCGTTCGTTCAGTTCATGGGCTTTTGAAAATACCCCTTCTTTTATCGTTAAACTTGCTCTGTTTCTCGGTATTTTGTATGTAACTCGCCTTATTGCTAACGTGGCTCGCAAAACCGTTCGTAAGAGTGTTTCGCACTCTAAAATGGACTTCAGTGTATTGATGCAGGACTTCTTTGTATCCATCGCATCTAAAGCGGTCGTGTTTATTGGTTTGCTTATCGCACTGTCTCAAATAGGGATAGAGCTAGCACCTCTTCTTACTGGTTTCGGTGTAGCCGGTGTCATCATTGGTTTCGCATTGCAAGACACACTATCTAACTTTGCATCGGGTTTGATGATCTTGATCTACCGTCCTTATGACGTCGGTGACATGGTTAAAGTGGCAGGCGTGCAAGGCACGGTAAAAGACATGAGCTTAGTATCGACGACTGTTCAAACCATTGATAACCAACGCTTGGTGATCCCAAACAACAAGATTTGGGGTGACGTGATCAACAACATCACGGCAGAACGTGTAAGACGTGTTGATATGGTTTTCGGTATTGGTTATTCAGATGATATCGATAAAGCGAAAGCGGTATTGAACGACATCATTCTTGCACACCCTCTAGTGTTGAAAAAACCAGAGCATATGATCAAGCTTCATACCTTGAATACGTCTTCTGTTGATTTCGTAGTTCGACCTTGGGTTAAGACTGATGACTATTGGGATGTGTACTGGGATGTAACGGAAACCGTGAAGAAACGCTTCGATGAAGAAGGCATCACGATTCCATTCCCTCAACGAGATGTACATATTTACAATCACGAAGAGAGTTAAGCGAATGAGCTAGTGCGCGAAGCGATTTCGAAAAGAGCTATTACGAAAAAAGCTAAGCATGGCTTAGAGCCATCATTCTTAATGTGATATCAAATGGACGCTGAATAAGCGTCCATTTTTATTGGCTTCCGTTTATATTGAGCTTCATTCTTTTATGTCACTCAACCGCCTTAGAATTACGTTATGATGGGGTAGGCTTAGTTTGGACAGTTGAAAGCGAATGGATGATTCACAGCAAAAAACGAATAGTAGAAATACAACGGTAAGAAAAGCAACACGAATTGAAAGCGTCATGAACTCTGCAATGTGGCACCTAACCCAGAGAGATATGACGGAAAGCGAGTTGGTTGCGAAGCTCAAAGTGAAAACCGACAATCAAGAATGGATCGATGAAACTCTAGGGACACTGAAAGGCTTCGGGTATCTCAAGTCTGACCAAGTGTTTGCAGAACAATTCGTGGAACAAGCTTTTTCTGGTGAATTCGGTTCTCGATATATTGTCGAAAAATTGAAGAAGAAAGGCCTGACCGATTCAGTGATTTCTGATGCAATCCATAAAGTGTCGTTCGAAAAGTCTATTGATGAACAAACCATCTTGATAGACCGAATCAACCACTACTATTCAAGCTTTACCATGAGCCGTGAAAAGCTGGTTGCGACACTGCAAAAGCGTGGCTTTAGCTATCAACAAGTTAAGGTAGCGATTGACCAGCACCCACAAGCGCATCAACTGAAAAGTAACATTCAAATTAAGGCCGAGAAAGCCGACTTGGAAAAAGAGGTGCTCAAGTACGCTCGTAAAGGCAAGGGACTGACTGCCATTCAGCAAGAACTTAGACAACGACAAATCGACACAAGTGAACTGTCATCGCTCATCGACCGATTGATTAATGAAGAGCAGCTAGATTTCTATTCTTCGTGTTTAGAACAGTTGCAGAAGAAGTCTTATGACCTAAACGATCATAAAGAACGCTCTAAGGCTTACGCGATGCTAAGTCGAAAGGGGTTCTCTTCTGACGAGATCAAATTTGCATTGAGTGAAGATAACGAATAACTAAGCCGGAAAAATTTCCTATTGTAGTATGTTGGTTTGTCCTAAGTAACTATTGTCGGATAGGCGGCACCT
>NZ_JBFRLK010000055.1:0-74846 GCF_041469805.1 Vibrio sp. 10N.286.48.C11
ATCACACCTAAATCTGATCATCAAATCGATCTTGAATGTATTGAATTTGTTGTGACTTCAGTGTACAAATTAGTGGAAACATCACTTCACGCTACCCCTTATTCCATATGGGTTTTTCATGATCTTGCCCTGAAGTACTGACCACCATCTTTATACAATTCGACCGTACTAGTTGGCTTTTGACTTAACAGCAAAACACAAATTTCATCATAGTTCGCTTCATACTTAAAGAGTAACCGAAACTGTTGTTCGACGACCAACCTCGTTGCAGGGTTAACTTCCTTTTCAAAACTATGGAACAACAACTCTAAGTTCTTCACTTTGAACTGCTTGTGAGATGAAACCAGCTCATGAAAAATCTAAAGAAAGGCAACAGACCAACTAAAACGGCTATTGCTGCTCTAGTTGAGAACCAATCATTATACAATGAATCCATGTATTCTCCCTAAATGCAGGCTTAAGTAGTGAGCGACACCAACCTGATAAAAATTGCTCCGTAAAAACTGATTAAAAAGTCTGTCTTAAGCGCTTACCTCAAGGGAACACGATTCAATTTATTGAAGAGTTCGCCTTCAGGTAATTTAAACATTCCACTAAATTTTTGCATTATGACATGAGCCTCAAAACCAAAATCCTCATAAGTATCATCAGCGATCAAAGCTAATGATGTCGCTGGCCGCCCATCTTTCCAACCATACCGATGAAAACGATTTTGTATATCATGAAATATTGGGACAACATTATAATGAAGCTCACTAATACGCCTTAGTTCATTATCATCGAGCTTCAGTGTTTGGTCTTTTATTTGAGGTAATTTATAAACATACTCTTCAAAATTGATTAAAATATTAGCTGAATTTTGCGCTTTACCTCTACTAGGACTCAGAAAGCGGGTTAACGCATAAATTTGCATATCAACAAACTGCATCATGATTTCGTCATCATCATTGTAGTTTTCGTTTGTGATGAAATTGAGATTATTCCCGACACAAAAGCCATTGGCTATATGGGGATAATGTTCTGGATATTCTTTAAAAGCCTCTAAAACAGACTTCTCTTGTAGGTTAGTGACATTATCAAAATAGAAAGTACTAGGGTATATAATATAGTCCCACAAACGATTTTCATCGAGGTCACGCTGAACACAGCCAAAATTAACAAATTTATAAGCGACATTTACAAATGCTGACTTAATTACATCTTTTTCTGTACATTCCGGGAATTTTTCTTTGAAATCAGATAATTTAACAAACGAACCATATAGCTTATATTCAAGCCGGTTAGTTCTCAGAGCCTTTGACCAACGACTCCATTTATTTTCAGCAGCTGCTTTATCTAACTTCCTATTATCTTCATTAGATAACTCTTTGTTTTTAAAAAATGAAGGATTACTAGCTCCTTTTAGCTCCCAGCCATCTGGGTCGCGATCAGGATAAAGCTCTATTTTAAAGGATCTAACAAAATCTATGATTCTCTTTTTATCACGATTAAAGACCTCAACTCCACCGATAAAAAAATAGTCTAGAGTACTTGTAACATTTGGGTTTCTATCTCCTCGCTCATCAAGGTAGATAGATTTTGCTAAATCGACATTTACTGCAAGCTTCATGATTGACCTATTTATATATTTTACCAAAAAATCATGTAACGCCTAGTTAAGCAACGTAAACGCAATTCAACCGCTACGTCGTCCGTTTAATGACTTATTAGGACAATATTTCACTATCAATGTGATAGATTTCTTCCTAGTTTGCTTTATGGGAATAAATTATAACCATAAACTCTAATTATAACAGTGATTTAAATCATTAGCTCTAAAACTAGATGCTAATGGCCTAGTTACGTATGTCGAAGATGTAAAAAGAGCTACTTTCATAATAAAGCAGCTCTTTTGATTAGTGTGATTTGTCACCGTTTTTTGTAACGTTTCCGTGTCGTGTTCGCCTGACCACTCGCCCATTTCTAAGCGTGTAGCCCTTCATTAGCTGGCCGGCCTTTGCATTTGTAACCTTTCTAGCCATTGGGGTCCTCCAGTTTTCGTTTCCGTTGCTCTTGGTCTTGCTGCACTCGTTTAATCCAGTGGATGTCTGTTTTCAAAGCCGCAATCGTGCCGAGGCTTGAGACTCCACCTGTAATAAATGCAATGACCAACGCATCAAGAAACGCCATCACTTCGTTTTCCATCGAGATGCGTAATATTCAAGTAGGTATTGCACCACAGCGCGGAAATTAGGAATGAAAGACAAGATGAGTGGTGCGAACGCTCTCATAAACAACAAAGTGATTCGATAAAATTGAGTTTGAAAAGTGACACTGCAACATAACTGCCCTCCACTTTAATTGATGAACAGTAACAGTGGCCTCGTGAGTCGTTATCACAGCTAACCATAAAACTTACACACACCACTCTGATTACAACAAACCGAGCCACTTTAAATTTAACTGTATAAATATACAGTTAAATTATTACCCCCGTAAAAACCGCACTTATTGAGCAAATAACATTCAGAATCAAGGCTCTGCGTTCAGATTTTAAACTTACATTTGGTTAAATGAATCTCTTTACTGTATAACCTGAGCTCTGCGTTAGTTTTAGGTATACCGATTCCACCTAAGGCGTTACTCAAATAGAATCTTCGATTGCGCCAACTCTAAGGCATTGCGCATTACATTCGAATCACGTGTACGGGTTAGTATCATGAGCGACAAAGCATTCCGAAAACTCAACATATTCATTTCGATTTTTTGCCTAGCAATCACGCTAGTGTCGTTGATCTCTTTTAATACGCTCATGAATAAGAGCTACGTTATTACACCAGACAACAAATACCCTACACGCGTTAACACAGACAGAGACCACGATGGTGGCACCGTAGGCTCGTTACACAGATCAAAAGATGGCATTGAGTTACAGTGTGACTTTGAACGGACCTATAGCTTACCCTTCTGTGAAATTGAATTCGTTATATCGACACAAGATAAAGGGCTCGATCTCTCAACGTTCGATTCGGTCACCATTAATATGGATTACCAAGGCCAAGAAGACCCAAGGTTTCGCTTCTACATTCGTAATTACAACAAGAATTACAACAAGAATTACAGCGTGAAAGGTGATGCTATGTCGAATAAGTTCAATCGCTTAGACTTCTCGTTACCAGATAAAAACCACATCGACTTAAACTACTTCAACGTTCCTTTTTGGTGGATTGATCATTACAACCAACCTATTACTAGTAGCGCGGTAGACATTACAAACGCGGTGTCTGTTGAGCTCGGGCTTGGAGCCAGCACGCTAGATGGACACCATTCACTTAAGATCTCAAGCATTGTTTTCCACGGTAAAGTCATCAGCAAAGCTTTGTTAGGCGAACTCTTAATTGGATTATGGGTGACGTATGCCATCTATTATGTGGGTTGTGCGTTACATATCGCACAGCGAAGCAAAACGCGCGCAGCAGAGCAACAACGCTATTTGACCGAAGAGATTGAATAGTTAAAGGTAAAGGCAACAACCGATCCGTTGACCGGATGTAGAAACCGAACCGAAGCGTTAGATATCTTCTATGATTTCGAATGGCTGGCGCAACAAGGAAAAACGATTCACATCGCGTTGTTTGATTTAGACCATTTTAAGCAGATCAATGATCAACATGGCCATGAAGTGGGTGACAAAGTACTTATTCAGTTTGTCGCAACGGCGAACGAGAGCCTTGGTGAGCAGTACTTACTTTATCGCTGGGGTGGTGAGGAGTTTCTACTCGTTTGCCTGGAACAAACCACGCTACAGTGTAACGAATCTATCGATGATTTTTACCTAGCAATGGACCAAAGCCCTTGGCCTAAAGCGCTTAAAGTGACGACTTCGACTAGAGTAACGCAGCTTAAGGAGCATGAGTCGATACGTACAGCCATCAAACGTGCAGACAAAGCACTCTACCAAGCGAAAGACAACGGACGAAACCAAGTCGTTACGTTTTATTAAGGCTCACTAGACTGGACCGCAGCTACACATTCAACTCTCGGCCACTACTCAATCAACACGCCATTAATACCCTGTCGATATCTACTCTCCACTTAAGCAGCCGTTAGATTTTTAACCGCTGACTAAATAAACCTATAAGCTTTGTTGTCTCATCAGCATTCTAATCGATTCGTATGCCTATAAGCGCGCTCTCGCCATCTGCAATAACACCATTTGCTATAACACCATCTGTAATAACGCCATCAATAGCATTCTCAGATTGATACGAATCGTTCCTGAATCGCTCTATAAACCGCTCTTCTGTACGCCTCTAGCTTCCTAAGCACTTGTTCTTAAAGACGCGTATTTGGCTAGTAAAGCGCGCTCTAACCAGTGGTAAGTCACTCGCGGTATCGGTTTTGAACATTACCGTCGTCACTTATCTCGCACTGTTTCTAGATGAAATCCTCATTTGTCTGCTTCTGAACATTCATACACTCGTATCCGCTAAAAATAGAAGTCACAACGTCACTAGCCTTAAAAAACGCCATATATTTAACCACTTAGACGTGGTGACACAAATACTGACACCTAAAATGGCGATTGTTTTACTTTCAGATCTTGCTGTAATTTAATTACACCCCAAAGCCAAGGAAAGCTTGAAAAGTGGATTACTCCGACGTAACTTGCTGAATATAAGGTATTTAATGGTTTTTGGCAGATTAGGATTTAGGGTAACTAAAGAGTTGGGATGTACGAGATAATATACTAGAGGGTAATATATTTAGTTATAGTGCATTAAGGTGTTAAAAAAGAAGGGCTGATGCCCTACTCTTCTTTATTACTCATTTCTTCACGAATTTGCTCAGCAACAATTTTGATCGCTTGTCCTGTGCTGATGCCCTGAGTCATCATTTCTTGAATTCGTTCAACAGCTTTCTGTTGTTCTTCGTGAGAAAGGGTTGGTAAGTCGTTTAGCATGCTCTGCTCCTTTATTTAGGAGCAGAACTATATAAGGACTGTTAGTAACTAGCAAGGAAATTGATTGAAGCACCCATTGCATTTTCGTTTGTGTAGTTCGCACTTAAATCTAACTGGAACAAATTGAGTGGAGAGATACCAATACCGGCTGTCACTGTTCCTTCTGAATCAGAGTAAGCCAGGTTCTTGTAATACCCTCCCCTTAGCTTAAGCTGACGTAACAGGTCGACTTCAGTACCAACACGAATCATCTGTTCGTTGTCTTCGAACGAAGTAAACTTCTCTGCTTCATTCAAATCATAATCAACACTCAACGTAAAGTAATCAGAAACGATCCCCGCACCAACAGTGTAGACAGGCCCCAGGTTATAAGAATGACTCGATGTTACTGTTCTTGTAGCCCCTGTGCTGCTTGTTAGCTGTTGGCTAACGGATTTAGTTTCAATCTCACGGTCTATAATATTAGTTGCAGAAAAACCCACTCTAAATGGGCCGTAAAACCAAAGCGCACCTGCATCAATATTAAATGTAGTTTCCGCGGTGTCGTTTTCTCGAACATCACTTAGATCGTAGTTTTGTGCCGAGGCAATGTAGTTATACGTATAGATTCTTTGGAGTTTTGGAGAAATACCAAACGACAAATGTTGTCCCATGAACGTTTGATATTTTGCTAATGATATACCAGCTTCCATAATGCCAATAGAAACAGCTTTAACAGCAGTTAACTCAGCATTAACCAAGTCACTATTAGCAGCGTCACTAGATGTATCAGGGGTTACAAATGATTCAGTGTATGCTTTTGCAAATACGTTTGCTGCAATATACTGATTTGGTAGAGCGAATGCTACAACACCACCTAAATCAACATTCAGGCTATCACCATTAAGAGCATCTAGATCAGAAGCAGTCACAGTACCTGACTCAATGCTGTCAACTAAATTATCGATATCATCAACTAAGTTATTAGGGTCATTATAATTACCGCCAAAACTTGGCGTGATCATTCCCATGTCATCATTACGACGATAAATCGCAACAAGTGCTGGGTTATAGAATGGAGCAGTTAGGAAGTTTGCTGAAACAACACCAACACCACCCATCGCATCACCACGCGCTTCAATGGCGTAGTTTGCTGCTGAAAGAGGAAGACTGGCGAATGCAATTGACGCTGCGAGTAGTTTTGTAGTTTTTTTCATGCCGTTTATCTTTGTTAGATCCCTTACATAGTTAACGGCACAATTTTAAATTACTTTAACTCTTCTTCGCTAGAAATATCATAAGTTTTACTGATAGTTTGTGCTTGTTCTATCGCTATGTCGCCTTGCCAGCGTGAATGCACCATTGAAACCGCTAAAACATAGCGATCATTAGGAAGTTCTTCACCAGTAAGGTTCATTGGATAATCAGATTCATAGCTCTTGCCCCACACCTGCTCATAGTGTTCATCGACATAATCGTACAAACCAATTTCGAGTTTAGGAAGAGGACAATAAGGGTTCAGAAGTTCTTTTTTATCGATTCGCCAGGTGTCTTTTGAAGACCAGCGAACTTGCTGACGCATTGCAACTTCACCAAGGATAATCCAAGTACTCCAAGAATTTCCACCATCGCCTTTCACACTTAAACGATACAAACCCGATTCAAGTTGAGAGGCTAAATTGTAACGCTTGCGGTATAGACTCACCGATTCGTTGTTAACCACTTCACTGTCTTTGGTTAACTCACTGTCCGAAGAAACGATCTTATCGACCCACTTCTCGAAGGTAATGTCTTGAATGTTGTTTTCGGATTCAACATTAATCGATACACGAAAGGTATCTCGGCCAGGGCTTTGAATGATGTGTCTTTTAACGACGACTGAACTAATCCAATCTGGGAGTGTTTTTCTGGTGAGAGTTTTACCACAATCTTTGTTCAATGCTTGATCGAACAGTTCATTGAGGTGATCTTCTCGTGATTGAGACGAGTTGATTTGCCAAACTTCCACTAATGAGTCAAACATCTGAGGTAAATCGTTATCTAGCAGATGTTTATGAACTTGAGTCAGAGCATCGCTGCTCTTAAACCAATCCGTTGCTTGCGCGGTATTCGCTACGCAAGAAAACATTAATAGTGGAAGTAAGGCTATTCTCATTACGCTTTCATCTTGTAACCAACGCCACGCAGCGTTTCAATTTCTAGACCCGGCAGTTTCTGTCTTAGTTGCAGAACGTGCGTGTCTACCGTACGTGTTGTTGGGAAATGGTTGTAACCCCATACATGGTCAAGCAGTTCATCACGTGTAAACACACGTCCAAGGTTACTTGCCAAGAACAGTAGAAGGTCAAATTCAGTGCGCGTTAACGTTACTTCCTGTTCATTGAAAAACACTTCACGTGTCGCTTTATCGATAACAAGATTCTGAGCGATAACTTTTGATGCATCTTGTTCTTCAGAATCTGGCAGGCGAAGTTGAGCACGAATTCGAGCAAATAGCTCAGCCTCTGCGAATGGCTTTGTTAAGTAGTCGTTTGCACCTGAATCTAGGCCCGCTACTTTGTCTTTTACTGTCACGAGAGCCGTCAGCAAAATAACTGGGATATCTTTCTTTTTCTTCCAACCTGGAAGTGAATCTACTGAGTCGCCATCAGGAAGTTGACGGTCTAGAATCACTAGATCCGCTTGTTCCCAGTAGCCTTCAACTTCAGAGATCAGTTCTGCATGCAAACATTCATATCCAGCTTGCTCAAGGCTAACTAATAAACCGTCAGCTAAATTTTTATCATCTTCAACGAGAAGCAATGTCTGTTTCACAAGGTATCTCCAAAATAAATGTTGTTGGGGGGCCGATAAGCGTCATGTGACCGCCCATTTTTCCAACCATAGATTCCACTATCGTCAGACCTAAACCGAGTCCACTCTTACTTACGAATGGCTTTCTTAGTTGCCCCCAATCTTTGCGAGACAAGTCTCCATTATCTATAACTTTGAATGTCAGCTTCTTGTCAGAAGTATTCAGTTCTAGAATTACTGGAGCCACACCGTATTTCACGGCATTTCTGATTAGGTTATCGATGCACGTTCCCAACCAATATACGTTCACTTTTGCAGCTATATCTTTGTTTACACGGAGTTCAATCCCCGGCGCAAAGTCTTCTTCAACTTTGTATTGGAGCCACTCTTCAACACTTGGCACCCACTCTGTTGCGAGCGGTTGATTATCTGATTGCAGGTAATCTTTACTTGCTTCCGCCAACTGTCTTAAACGGCGTGTATCTTCACACAGCCTACGGAACTCATCATATACCGATTCTGGTAAGTGTTCGAACTCACGCCTGAACCCTTCCACCGTCAATGACAAACTCGCAATCGGCGTTCTTAATTCGTGCGTTAGGATTTGAAGAACCAGCATACGACTCTTCATCTCTTGTTTCTTGCTGTTCCAGCGGTAAATCGCCCAACCTAAGACAAGCATGATGTTGGCAATAACCAAGATAAACATGGCGACTTGCAGAAGCTCTGAATGATCTTCTATTTCCCAACACACATTACCACGCTGGACAAAACAGCTTTTACCTTCTGAAGACAAGCTAAACGATAACCCAGCAAGCGTGGCATTTTCGTTCCAGACTGATTTTTTATACAGGTAATATCTGTCGCCGCGTTTTACCCACATCTCATCAAGCTCAACAAACATACTGGCACCCGCTAACAGCGCGGTGATTGCTTCGCTATCCATTTGTTGCAAGCGAGACAGTAGTTCATCGTGTTCGGTGTTTGGTCGCTCTTGAATATGCATAAAGCGCTTCAGAGAGTCGAATTTTTCTGGGTACTTCTCAACGTATCGTGCCGCATAAGAACCGCCGCCAGGGTGAATCAAACCACTACGGCTAAACCAACGGTTAGAAAGCTTGGTGCCTTTACACATTGCACGAGTAAAAACTAAAGGCTCAGTAATCAAAGGGCTTAACGGCAGTTTACCACTACAGGTTTTTGATAACTGGTACAAGCGCTGAATGTCTTTTAACGGGTACTCTGCTGTTTGTGGCAGCATAGAAGACGGCATGATCAAACGTGTTGGATAATCAGCCTGTAGCACTCGAATATCGTAAGATTCGATTGCCGTTTCATGATCAAAGAGTTTGGTGAAATTATCGATACGCTCAGGTAAAGAGTCAGCAAATGCGTTTGCAGACACAGACAACGTAGCGATAAGAAGAGTAAATGTTCTTTTGATGATCACAAACCAACGCAAATTCATATAGATCAACCAAATATATACCATTCGCTATCAAAGATAAATTTTTAACCGCATGAAAAACTTTGAGAATGGCGAGCTACAGAGATAAAGGCCAATATATTACGGCCACATTGTACATACGTACTAGTAGGCTGATTGGCAAGCCAAACCTCAATTGCGACAAGTTTTGCATCAGGCTTCGTCAACTTCGTATCAACTGAGATCACACATAGAGTCGCTTTCGTAAGATAAAAAAAGGAGCTCAAATGAGCTCCTTATCGAGTTGTTACATATTGTTTAGAGGTGATCTCTATAGATGTTCTAAGATACTTAGACAACTCTTTTTAGCGTCGCCAAACAGCATCTGCGTGTTCTCTTTGAAGAACAGTGGGTTTTGCACACCGGCGTAACCTGTGTTCATCGAACGCTTGAATACGATAACATTCTGAGCGTTCCAAACTTCAAGTACTGGCATACCAGCAATTGGGCTGTTTGGATCTTCAAGTGCTGCAGGGTTTACGGTGTCATTCGCACCAATTACCAATACAGTATCTGTCTCATCGAAGTCATCGTTGATTTCGTCCATTTCTAGAACGATATCGTAAGGCACTTTCGCTTCAGCAAGCAGTACGTTCATGTGACCCGGTAACCTACCAGCAACTGGGTGGATACCAAATCGAACATTAATGCCCTGCGCTCGTAGCTTCTCAGTGATTTCATGCACTGGGTATTGTGCTTGAGCTACTGCCATGCCGTATCCAGGAGTGATGATTACTGACTTAGAGTTTTTCAGCATATCAGCCACATCTTCAGCTGATGTTTCGCGGTGTTCACCTTGCTCTTCATCGCCATCAGACACAACCACTTCTTGGCCGAATCCACCAGCAATAACACTGATGAAAGAGCGGTTCATCGCCTTACACATAATGTAAGACAGAATCGCACCCGACGAACCAACCAATGCACCAGTTACGATAAGCAGATCGTTTGCAAGCATGAAACCTGCCGCTGCTGCTGCCCAACCAGAGTACGAGTTAAGCATAGAGACAACTACTGGCATATCTGCGCCGCCAATCGATGCCACTAAGTGGTAACCGAATGCGAATGCGATAAGCGTCATCACCATTAGCGCGAACATGCTGCCGTCCGCTTTAACGAACATGATCATCAGTAGTGTAGAAACTACGATAGCCGCTAGATTCCACTTGTGCTTATGAGGGATGTTCAATGCAGACGAAGAGATCACGCCGCGAAGCTTACCAAACGCAACAATAGAACCCGTGAACGTCACCGCACCGATAAACACGCCAACGAACACTTCCACTAGGTGGATCACGTGCTCTGCATGAATATCTGCAGGGTTGATAGAAACAGTAGCAGGTGGATCGATGTAGCTGTTATAACCTACAAGTACTGCCGCCATACCTACGAAGCTGTGCAGAATTGCAACCAGCTCTGGCATTTCAGTCATTTCTACTTTTCTTGCGTAGTGGATACCAATACCACCACCGATCACCATAGCAATGATGATCCACACAATACCAGCAGAGTGAGGGCCAAAGATCGTTGCGATCAACGCGATTGCCATACCCGTGATACCGTAATAGTTACCTGCACGCGCAGATTCCTGTTTCGATAACCCAGCCAAGCTCATAATAAAAAATACAGCAGCAACAATATAAGCTGCTTGTACTAATCCTTCAGACATCTGTTACTCCTTAGTCTTTACGGAACATTTCAAGCATACGTTTGGTCACGGTAAAGCCACCAAAGATATTGATACTTGCAATTAATACGGCAATAAATGATAAGAACGTGACGACGCCACTTCCTTGCCCGATCTGTAACAGTGCACCTACTACAATGATGCCTGAAATAGCGTTAGTCACGGACATCAAAGGCGTATGCAGAGAATGGCTTACATTCCAAACTACGTAATAACCCACCACACAAGCGAGAACAAAAACGGTAAAGTGAGATAAGAACGCAGCTGGAGCAACCGAAGCTACCCAAGCGAATGCACCAACAGCTACCGCCATACCCGCCGCTTTCTTAATCGGAGAAACAGGTTCTTCAACTTTAGGCTCTGGTTTGGCCGCTTTTGGCTTAGTTTGTTGTGGTTGAGCTGAAACTTGAATTGGTGGAGCTGGCCAAGTGACCTCGCCCTCTTTAACGACAGTAACACCACGCAGAACAACATCTTCAAAGTCGATATTGATGTTGCCATCTTTCTCTTTGCAAAGCAGTTTCAAAAGGTTAACTAGGTTCGTTGCATACAGTTGAGATGATTGAGTCGGCAGTCGACCAACCATATCAGTGTAACCAACCACCTTCACGCCATTAGCCGTTGTAATGACTTGATCCGCAACCGTGTATTCACAGTTACCGCCATTGGCCGCCGCAAGGTCTACAATCACACTACCTGCACTCATGCTGTCTACCATCTCTTTGGTAATCAGCTTCGGAGCCGGGCGACCTGGAATCAGCGCCGTTGTAATGATGATATCAACGTCTTTTGCTTGAGCTGCATAAAGCTCTTCCGCTTTCTTATTGAATGCTTCAGACATCTCTTTTGCGTAGCCGTCACCAGCACTGGTATCTTCCTTGAAATCCACTTCCAAGAATTCAGCACCCATCGACTCAACTTGTTCTTTAACTTCAGGACGAACATCGAATGAACGAACGATTGCACCTAAGCTACCCGCAGCGCCGATTGCCGCTAGGCCAGCAACACCAGCACCTGCAACCAGTACTTTTGCTGGTGGAACTTTACCCGCAGCCGTAATCTGGCCCGTGAAGAATCGACCAAACTCATGCGCCGCTTCAACAACAGCACGATAACCCGCGATGTTTGCCATAGAACTCAATGCATCTAACGCCTGAGCTCTTGAAATTCGTGGTACAGAATCCATCGCCATCACGTTGATGTTACGACTGGACAATTGTTCCATTAACTCTGGATTTTGAGCAGGCCAAATAAAGCTGACCAATGTTGCGCCATCTTTAAGAAGATCGATTTCATTTTTAGACTCGTCAACGATCGGAGCGTTAACTTTAAAGATAATATCGGATTTCCAAGCTTCATCTGCGGTGACAACTTTTGCTCCAGCTTGTTCATAAGCTGCATCTTCAAAACTTGCTAACGCACCTGCTTGTGATTCAACACAAACTTCAAATCCTAATTTTAGAAGCTGTTCTACCGATTTCGGCGAAGCAGCGACTCGCGTTTCACCTGCGAGCGTTTCTCTTGGTACACCAATTTGCATAGCTATTCCTTGACTATTGGCACGAATGACTTATTCGTTTGTATCTAACGACAACTAATACTTCAAGCGTTTTGTTCAAAGAACAGGAAAAGTTATTACTTATAACGATTTGGACGGAATTTGAGCGCTTCATTCGGATAAATGACGACCGTCTCGAACCAAGAGGTCAAACCACTTGCAAATAATCCTTTTAATAACAACTCACTAGCTGTTCTTTATCCATAAAACTAAAAAGAGCTTTCAGCATATACACTGAAAGCTCTCTAAATTATGACCAACATCAATTCTAACCCTAATTGGTTAGCTAAATATATTGTCGCCCATTTGGTCGATGAACATCTGCGATTTTTTGAGCATCAATTCATCGGCATCTTGTTTGTTTGAAACAACATCTGAACGAATAAAACGGTGAGTTTTGATTTCACCATCGAATTCTTTCTCGATTCGCCCAGCAACACGGTATTGACCAGATTCTGCAATGGCATCTTGATAGATATTGAAACCCTTATATTCGACTGGCTCAATCTCTACTTTTTGTTCGGTTTTTTCTTTGCCACCAAATAATCTAGAAAAGAATCCCACGTTTTTTTACTCCTTAAATGACCGTATTCACCCTAAACTATCATGACTGTTTACGGTTCAACAACGGCTTTTCATACCATTGCAATTCTACGTCATCGTCAAAATTGTGTTGACTAAATATAACAGGCACATTGTCGTCACGTTCACGTCTTCGATCGTCAATAATCATACTTTCTGCATTTTTGACCGCGATCTCACTATTGCGTTTATAGAGCACCAATTTGTCTTCTGGCAATGCTGACAGAAAATCGATATCAAAACGAATATAGATAGGTTTTAGCTGGCCCAAAGCCAAGCACGCGAGATCGGCCAACTGTTCGTTGGTATAACTAGACACATATTCCTCGGTAGCCAATACATGACCGACCAGAGTTTCCATATAGTTATGTACATCAACACTAATTTGCATACCACACCTCCATTTGTAGCGGTTTTTCTAGTCGCAGTCGTTTCTAAAGTCACTTGAAACCATGCAATTCCTAATAGCTTTCTATAACTCAGTTATAGGTTTTACTGTCCATAGTTGAAACTTAGGCATTATTTAATCTTACTCTGACTTCATTACAGATCTTCGTCGCTTAATGAAAAGGTCACTCAATGATAACTGATCATCAAGCCCTTTAAGTGACAGCGCCAACGTAAGAGCAGCAGAGCAGATTTTGTTAAGTATCTATAACGACTAATTAATTTCTCATATATACTGTGTAGTTCGTTCTAAGGTTAATAGCAACTCAAAATACATATAAAAATGATTGCACCAATAGCGACCTATGACTATGTTTTTGCTCTAATTTAGGCAAAAAGCTTGGCAATCGCTTGTTTAACCGTATCCTACGCATAGTATTAAATAATAAGATCATCAATATAGTTAGGCTCACCACATAAATGGCATCATCTTTTGTAACGTCGAGCATGTTTCGATTTTGCTTCCCTTTAGTCCTGTTAACAATTTTGCTCGTTGGTATGGACAACGTCATTCTCGTGACGGACTCAAATTTAGGGTTTGCTAGCAACCTCCCTTACATTTTATTGAGCGTTGCGGTTCTGCTATGCCATACGTTCAGACAAGGTCGAATGGCGATGGTATCGGTGACCATGCTTGTCGCTTATCTGATCATCCAAGTTCGCTTACAAACGCCTCTCAATACTGGCACAACGCTATTAGAGCTCTCGTTACTTGCGGCATTAGTACCTGTCACTTGCTTACTTGTTTATGCCTTCCCTGATAACGGCGTAAACTCAAAGTCGATGCTGCTCTACGCCATCGTTCTTGTTCTGTTTATGGTGTGGGCACAATTGATCGTCTCTCACTTCCATGCCGGCGGTTTTGAATCATGGAGTGATGGTCTTCTATTTATTGTCAGAGACTTCTCCAAACTGCCTTTTGTTTTGGTGTTGTATAGCCTTTGCTTACTTGGCCTTACTGCCATTCTCGTGTTGGTGTATAACCGCTCTATCGATGTTGTGGTTTATAGCGCTATCCTGCTTTCTTCTTGCACGTTCATCTTCTTCGACGTTCAGTACATCTCGAGCACCATGTTCTCGTTGTCAGGCACGTTGATCATCGTCTATGTCATGTCCGCTAGTCATGATATGGCCTTTAATGACCAACTGACTAACATTCCAGGTCGACACGCCTTAGAAGTCGATATGAAGCACTTAGGGCGTAAGTATTCGATGGCGATGGTCGATATCGATCACTTTAAGCAATTCAACGACACCTACGGCCATGACATTGGCGACGATGTGTTAAAACTGGTGGCGCGTATTCTGAGGGAAACCACAGGCGGCGCTAAAGCTTATCGCTATGGTGGAGAAGAGTTCACGATTATCTTCAAAGGCAAACATTCGGAACAAGTTAAAGAGCACCTTCAAGCTCTGATTTCCGAAGTTCAAAACTACGACATGACGATTCGGAATAGCCATGAGCGCCCCGACGATCATGAAGTGGGTATGAAAAAGCGTGGCAAGAACGGTAAACCATCGGAAGTGGTGAATGTGACGGTGAGTATTGGATTGTCTGATAGTACAACCACCAGACATCCTGAAGAGGTATTGAAGCTTGCTGACCAAGCGCTGTATAAAGCGAAAGAAACCGGTCGAAACAAATTATGTATTGACCGTTAACGATGGTTAAAAGCTAAAGATATTAAGTACTAGAGATCTAAATAGCTTAAGCCATTAATAGCGAACTGCTTCAATAACTATCACTTCCAAGTTCAACGAGCCTCATTGATTTGAGACCGTATGGGCTTAACTGGAAAAAAGAGCTTAATCTTGGTTGAAGAATATAACCAAGCTGCCACCTTTTAAGCTACTTCCGTAGTTAATCGTAAAACCTATTCCCACGTTATCGACCCACTCATTAAACAGGTTTGGGTTAAGCAACCAACCAACACTGCCCTCGTAGTAAGATGTGGTGCCCATAGATGCCACGGTGTCACCACCAATATCAATTCGTCTTATACTCGAGTACATCGAAGTGATGTTCTTATCCCAACGCACGAGATCATAGAAAACCTTGGCTTCATTGGCGATATACCACCCTTCAGGATGACCGACATTGCCATTATTCGCCTCGCCCCAGCCGATGCCATTAAAGTAATGCCAACTGGTGCTCAATTTATACTTTCCCCAGTCATTCTTATCTTCGTACATCAGCTTGATTTTAGGCTCGATGATGTAAGCCCAAGCATCAGTATTGAGATATACGCCATCCAGTTGGTCTTGAATAGGCTTTAGCAACGAAGCGCGATATTCATAATCATTGCGGTAGTAAGAGATGTGGTTACCGATTGCAGAGCTGAAGCTCCAATATTCGTCTAGCTGGGACACATTCGCGAATTCGACGTAGCCAGACACTACCGACTCTTTTTGAAAATCGTTTCTGTTTGCTGCCGCGTACTCGACATCGTTCTCGATTCGCAATGCAGACAAGCGTAGCGTCACCTCTTGATGGTTGTCTTCGATGTAACTTGGTAATTCAAATGTGTAAGGCAAACTCAGGGAGGTGATGTTTTGGCGACGACTTACCGAATCATTCGAACCGATGTCTTCATTGTCCAAACTAAACACTTTATTGGGGTCAAAGTTATTGATACCAAAAGTGAAAACATCGGTGTCGTTGAGCAATACACTGGTGGCAAAGCTCTGCTCTAGATCCTTTCGAAAAAGATCAGATAGCGTATTGGCATTAACAGTGGTCGCCAAAGCGGTAAAAAATAGAGGAACCGCAAGCGTCCAAGATGTGTTAGTCATAGAAAATGACTTCGAATGTGGCATTTCTTTTATCACTTAAAGCACTTCCTAGCTCAAACGCTATTAGAAGTATAAATTCAAATATCTAAAAGAGCTCGCCAACTAACGCGCAAGCTCCAAAATGTTACGTTGTACAAAGGTATTTCTACCACTTTGCTTCGCTTGATAAAGCGCTTGATCGACCTTTTCGTAAATAGACGCAATAGATTCGCCACCTTCTGGTACAAATGACAACACACCTTGTGACACTGTCACTCTATCCGATACCGTTGAGTGGTCATGAGCGTAGTTCATCTCATGCAATGCCTCTTTAACTCGAGTCGCGTGTACCTTAGCGCCTTCACTGTCTGTGTCGCTAAGAATCAGAACAAACTCTTCACCGCCATAACGACCGACAAACTCTCCCGCACGAACAAACAGCTGTTTCAAGGTATTAGCAAGCCCTTGTAAGCACTTATCCCCTTGAATATGACCATAATTATCGTTGTAAGGCTTAAAGAAGTCTACATCTAGAAGTATAACAGTCATGGATATATTACGTCTTCCGTGCCACGCTATGCTCTCTTCAAGCTTAGTATCCATATATCGACGGTTATACAATTTGGTCAGGCCATCTTCGTTGGCTTGTTGCTGCAGAAGGATGTTCAGTTCTTCGAGTTTGGCTGTGCTCTGTTTTAGCTCTCGTCTCATGTGCGCGATACGTTGCATCGCAATCAGCTTAGAATTCAAAACAACCTTGTTTACTGGCTTGATCAGGTAATCATCGCCACCAGCGTCAATCGCTTTTGCGATCATCTCAGGTTCTTCGTGACCACTAAGAAAGATGATGGGAACCCATTCTGGGAATCGGCTTCGAACCTCATTCGCCACTTCAAAACCATCCATATCAGGCATGCTGATATCAAGTAACACGAGTTCAGGATCAAAATCAGAATAAACACTCAGGGCTTCTTTTCCGCTACCGACAGCTTCTACAATATGACCCAGTTGCTTGAGTCGGATAGCAAGTTGCATCCTGTCTAGTTGAACGTCATCAACCAGCAATATGCGCATTGAAGATCCCTTTTCTATCATCACATCACCTTTATCTAGTGTTGAATATTCAAAGTAGCTCAAATTTGGGCTTAAATCATGCCCTAATCTCTATATTATATTGACTTTTTTACAGATCTTTTTAGCATTGTTTCTTTTTAAAGAGAAATACTATGTCAGACGCTACAAACAACGAACAACAAGAAATCGATTTAACCACCATCTCACCAGAACTTCGTCAAGTTATCGAATTTGATGGCGTACCAAAAGAGATGCACTTTATGGTTACTTCTATTCACGAAGTGTCTGAAGAAGCAGTACGCGAAGCTTGGGATAGTCTTCCAGCAAGCGCACAAAATGTTTTAGACAACTTCGAGCAGTTCCACGCTCTAATCTCAGTTAGCCAAGCTTTCGCTGGTGTTAACGTGATGGAAGAGTTCCCTACTCTTAAACTTCCAGAAGACATGTCTGACGAAGAAAAAGAAGAGTACCGTGCTCAACTGCTAGACCAAGTTCTACACAACTGTGTAAAAGACATGGTTAAACAAATCAAGAAAGCTCGTCGTGATGCAATCTTGAAGCGTGATTTCAAAGAAGTTTTTACTAAGTAAGTCGCTAGTCGCCTAAACTAGGCTAAGCGCTAACAGTACTACTTAGAATTAAGCCGCATGTTTCTTTAAACACGCGGCTTTTTTATATCCGCTATTTTCTGTTCGTCGATCGTTACGTCTGTATGTTCTTGTTGCTAATGTTCATATGATTCGACAAATCATATACTTTAACACTCATATAGTGTGGCGCAAAACTGGCAGTTATACCGTATAAAAATGACGCATGTATCCATTCATGGAATCAAGACCGAATTTTCAGAACCTATAACAGGCAGTATCGCGGCAATATCGAAAAACTGACCTTGTCAGGTTTAATGCGTTACCGCGATATCTCTTTGAGCGACACTCACACCTTTAATTTGAGCGTAAACACGCTGCCCGATTTCTAGATTTAACTCATCCAGCGCCCACAATGTAATGGTTGCCCATAGGTAGCACCCAGACTCTAACTCTAGCTCGACCTCGACACTCTGCTTATTTGTGCCTTGTTGGTGCGTCTCTACGCTTTTAATGGTGACAGGAAGGATGTTACGTATAGAAGTCCCTTTCGGCCGTTCTAGCGTGATAGAGACATCATTTGCCCTAACTTGCAGCCTCACTGTCGTACCAAGCTCACTCGATACTTTCTGAACCCATAACGACGTCGACTTTCCTAGCATCAGGCGAGACAGCGCATAATCGTCATTGTGTTCCGCTAATGTCGCTTCAAACAACGAGCTTTGCTCTGAGAAAGATTGCCAAGGTTGCATGGCTCTCGATGCCCAAACCTCTTCCGTCACACCCGACGAAATCACTTTGCCTTGGTCAATAATCACAAGGTGATTTGCCAAGCGTAAAATTTCATTGAGGCTATGAGTGACATAGATGATCGGTATTTGGACGGTTTCGGATAAGTTTTCCAGAAATGGCATCACTTCGCGCTTACGAGGCAAGTCGAGAGACGCTAAAGGCTCATCCATCAACAAAATGCTCGGCTTTGATAACAAAGCGCGGCCAATCGCCACACGTTGCTTCTCACCGCCAGACAAACGAGCTGGGTATCGGTCAAGCAATGAACCCAAAGACAACAGCGAGACTATTTGCTCAAAGTGCGCTTGATCGACGCTTTTCATACCGTATTTAAGGTTCGCTGCCACCTTCATATGTGGAAACAATCGCGACTCTTGGAACACATAACCGACGTTGCGTTTGTGAGTCGGCAAATTAATGCCATTTTCACTATCGAACAGTGTGGTTCCAGATACGCTGATCAGACCTTTATCGGGCTGTTTAAGGCCACTGATTGCATTGATAAGTGAGGTTTTACCCGCGCCAGAACGACCAAAAATTGCCGTAATGCCGCTACTTGGTAATTCCAAGTCGATATCAAAGAACGTTTCACCAAGTTGTTGTTGATATTGGAGGATCAAAGCACTCATGCATTGCCTCCCAAACGTTGTGCTGACTTTTTGTTGAGCCACTCAGATAGCATCAATGAACCCAGCGCTATCACAATAGAAATGACACACAAACGCGCGGCTTCCATTTCAGCGCCAGGGGTTTCAATAAAGGTATACATAGCCAAAGGAATGGTTTGAGTTTCACCGGGAATATTTGAAACGAAGCTGATGGTCGCGCCAAACTCCCCTAGGCTTCTTGCGAATGAAAGCATGGTGCCGGTAATGACCCCTGGGATCATCAAGGGTAAAGTGATCGTGAAAAACACACGAAGAGGTGAAGCGCCTAATGTAGCAGCCGCCTCTTCAAGCTTACTGTCTACGGTTTCTAGGCTCAATCTAATAGAGCGAACCATCAGCGGCAACGCCACAACCACACAAGCTAGTGCCGCGCCCTTCCAGCTAAAGCTGAATACAATACCAAACACGTCATTGAGCCACGAACCTATGATACCTTGCCTGCCCATCATCACTAGCAGTAAATAGCCAATAACCACAGGTGGAAGTACCAAAGGTAAATGGACAATACTCTCAACAATGCTCTTACCTACAAATTGTTTCTTAGCAAGTAGCCATGCTAAGCCAATACCGATAGGGATAAGCCATAAGATTGCAAACCCAGCGACTTTTAAGCTCAGCATTAAGGCTTGGTATTCGTATTCCGATAAATACATCATTTAACGCACTTCAAATCCAAAACTGTTCAAGGTGTCTTTCGCTTTTTCGCTCTTTAGGAAAGTATAGAACTCTTCTGCCACAACTTTATCACTCAACTTCGCTACAGGGTAACGTATTGGTGTGTGCAGATCTGATGGGAAGGTCGACACTAGGTTTACTTCTTTAGAAAGCAACGCATCCGTTTTGTAGACAATGCCAAGCTTAGCTTCACTGCGCTCGACTAAGGCTAAGGCCATACGAACATTGTTACTTGGTGCCAATCGAGTTTTCACATCGTCCCATACACCTAACGTTTCTAACGCTTCTTTTGCATAGATACCAGCAGGAACCGACATGGTGTTACCCACTGCAAGCCTTTCATTAGTAAGCAGTTTAGCCCATTGTTCACCTTTTGATAGGTCTAACGTTACCGATGTCTCTTTAGGAGCAATCAGCACCAGTTCGTTTTCACATAGGTTTGTGACATTGTCACTATAAACCAATTTACGATCGACTAAATGCGTCATCCATTTCTCATTTGCCGAGATAAAAATGTCTGCTGGTGCTCCTCTTTCGATTTGTCGCACCAAAGACGACGTACTCGCGTACACAGGAATCACATCGACAGAATGGTCTTTCTCAAACTCTTCAACCAACAGATTAACCGCATTGGTCATCGACGATGCAGCGTAAACTCGTAGCTTTTCCGCAGCAAAAAGATGACTAGAACTCAATGCCGAAGTTAAAGCCATGGTTAAAAGGAAGACTCGCTTTTTCATTGTTATCACTTATCTATTGTTCGTTTAAGTTCTTTAGCTAACTTCTAAATGGCGGCTTAAGCTGTTAACTCTGGCCAAAGCAGATCAAGATTTAAGTACTCTTCGATGGCATCAGCGATTCGATTAATACCCAGCTCTTTAAGCTGTTCGTGGTCAATCGCGGTCACATCGTTGGCTCCTGCCCATTCGCAAATAAGCGACAACGCATCACTGTTGTCGAATACGCCATGCAAGTAAGTACCAAAAATCGAGTTATCTTGATTCACAGCGCCATCTAGGCTGCCAGATTCTAACTGAACCGGTAAGGCTGTTTCTTTGACATCAGTCCTACCTACGTGGATTTCATACCCTTTTACTTGTGCTGTTTTGCCATCCAGCGTCATGGTGCCGCGTACGTTGGTTAAGGTTTTCTGCTGTGTAAGGGTCGTTTCAGTATCCAGATACCTTAACCCTTCGCTGCTGCCGGGTTCCCCTTCAACGCCATCAGGATCGTGGATGATGTTACCTAACATTTGGTAGCCACCGCAGATACCCATCACTTTGCCGCCTAAGCGCAGGTGGCGTTGAATATCTTTATCCCAGCCTTGTTCTTTTAGGTAATCCAAATCTGCTCTTACCGACTTTGTACCCGGCAAGATAATTAAATCAGCATTGTTTACACGTTCGCCTTTACCGACATAACGTAAATCAATCGAAGGATTCAATCTTAACGCGTCAAAGTCTGTATGGTTGCTGATTCGGGTTAGCACTGGCACCGCCACCTTAAGCTTAGCTTCTCCGTCAGACTCTTGAGCAGAGGTAATGGCATCTTCCGCTTCTAAGTTAAAACCATGCAGATATGGCAAAACACCAATGACTGGCTTGCCGGTTTTTTCCTCTAGCCAGTCTAGGCCAGATTGAAGCAGTGCGATATCTCCTCTAAAACGGTTTATCACAAAGCCTTTTACACGAGCTTGTTCAGATTCAGACAATAGAGCTAATGTCCCGTAGAGATGCGCAAAAACGCCACCACGGTCAATATCAGCAACGATGATCACAGGGATGTCCGCTTTCTCAGCAAATCCCATGTTAGCGATATCATTTTCACGAAGATTGATTTCGGCTGGGCTCCCCGCACCTTCAATCATCACGCTTTCATATTCTTCAGAAAGTCGGTCAAACGAATCGATAACTGTATCCATCGCCACTTTCTTGTAATCATGATAACCCGTCGCTTCCATGTTGCTCAGCGCTCGGCCTTGCAAAATCACTTGCGCGCCGGTATCTGAGTTGGGCTTTAGCAATACAGGGTTCATGTGAACGGTTGGCTCTATATTACAAGCTTGCGCCTGAACCGCTTGAGCACGGCCAATTTCGCCACCATCTTTTGTCACAGCACTGTTCAACGCCATGTTTTGTGGCTTAAAAGGTGCCACTTTGATTCCTTTCCTTGCCAAAACACGGCATAAACCTGCCACCAAAACACTTTTTCCGGCATCTGACGTTGTCCCTTGAACCATAAGGGCACTTAATGGTGCTCGCATTTGTACTTAAATCCTTAATTTCTTAATTTTCAATTTATAGCTGTGGGCAATATTTCTCTGCGACCATCTTAACGTCATTGCCGAGTAGATGCTCAATAAAATGAATGGAAAATGAATGTGTTACTCACTCTGGATTCAACCCCAGTGTTGTTTAATAGCTCCATCGAAACGAAGCTTGTGAACGATAACAGGCGCTTCAACAAAAAACGTACTAACGAAAAGAAACGTTTCAAATTCAGAAAAACGTTTCTACTAAAAACAACATTAAGGGATTCACCATGAAAAAAACTGTATTAGCTATCGCATCTACTATTATCCTTGCTCCTACTTTCGCAATGGCTAGTGACCACAACAGCAACAAGCACGAAAGCGCTATTGCTTATACTGGCCCAATTGAAACCGTTTCTGTTGCGACACTACTTGCCGACACAAGCATGTTCGCAGAGCAAGAAGCAATTGTGGATGGCAAGATCGTTCGTCAACTTAAGAATGACACGTTTGTCTTCTCTGATGGCCAGAGTGAAATTCAAATCGAACTTGATGATGATATCCGCCTAGCACAACCACTGACCGCTGATACAAAAGTTCGTATCTTCGGTGAATATGAAGGTGGTAAGACACCTGAAATCGAAGTGGACCACATCCAGGTTCTATAAGCGATTAATATAAAAATACCGACTTCAAATAATTGGCCTGCATATTGCAGGCTTTTTTGTATTATACTGCCGCAAAATACAATTTATATGGAGTCACCATGCTAGGTTGCACGAATAAGACTGTCCTTTTAGGACTCGCTGCACTGTGTTCATTCTCTGCGTCTGCAAACAACTTTAACTACAACACATTCGAGCTGCGCATGGGTACTAGCCCAAGTACTTTCGGTGGTGAAGTCACAACAATGTTCACTCAGAACTCTCATTTTGTTGCTCGTATCGATTCAGAATTTGAAAGTGATTGGGATGCAGCGGTAGGTATGGGATTCAACGGCCCAATCAGTCAATTTGCTGACGTTACTGGCCAAATGTTACTGCACAACATTGAACGGAATGACGATAACCACATCAAAACAGAAATTAACCTTGGCTTGAGAGCTTGGTTAATGGCAAACGTTGAAGTTAACGCACGCCTTGGTCAACTGATCGACAACGATGACACTCGTTCAATTTTGGGTATCGGTGCTCGTTTCCATTCAACTGATCAACTGTCTGTTGGTCTTGATATGCGCAATAACGGCACATATGGCCACCAAATCTTAATGTCGGCTCGATTCGGATTCTAATCTAGATTTCAATTACTGAGTAATAAATAGCTAAACGTATTACATAGAAAAGCCCCGAACATATTAATGTTCGGGGCTTTTTTGTTTGTTAGTTTCGCTGGCTTTTAGTCGTTCACGACCTGAGCCAGCGACTTGCTTTATAAGCTAACCATCAGCATCTTTTTCTGGTGATCTAAGTACTCTTCATAAGTACCTTGGAAGCTCACTAGCTGTTGATCTTTTACATCGATGATGTGTGTTGCTAATGAAGAAACGAACTCTCGGTCATGGCTTACGAAGATAAGCGTGCCAGTGTAAACCTTCAACGCGTCGTTCAGGGCTTGGATTGCTTCCATGTCCATGTGGTTGGTTGGTTCGTCCATTACAAGCACGTTGATGTCTTGCATCATTAGCTTGCCGAATAACAGACGGTTCTTCTCACCACCAGAACAGTTACGCGCTTTTTTGTTCGCATCGTCAGCAGTAAACAATAGGCGACCTAGAATGCCACGTACCATAAGGTCATCGTGCTTCACTGTGCGCCATTGTGAGATCCAATCGAAGATGCTCAGGTCGTTATCAAAGTCAGACGTACTATCTTGTGGGCAGTAGCCTACAGATGCGTTTTCAGACCATTTTACGATACCTTCGTTTTGCTCTAGCTCTTGAACTAGGCAACGTAGCAGCGTGGTTTTACCTACACCGTTCTCACCGATAACCGCAAGACGAGTACCCGCTTCAAGCAGCAAGTTACCACCGGCAAACAATGTTTCGCCATCGAAGCCGTGACCAAGGTCTTGAAGTTCAAGCGCTTGACGGTGTAGTTTCTTACCTTCGCCAAAATCAATAGATGGGCTCATACGGCTCGATGATTTCACTTCATCAAGCGTGATCTTATCCATTTTCTTGGCACGAGAGCTTGCTTGTTTTGCTTTAGATGCGTTAGCACCAAAACGGTTTACGAAATCTTGAAGCTCGCTGATTTCAGCCGCTTTCTTAGCGTTGCTTGCTAAAAGCTGTTCACGAATCAAGCCAGATGCTTCTAGGAAGTACTCGTAGTTACCAGGGTAGACACGTAGCTCACCGTAGTCGATGTCTGCCATGTGTGTACACACAGAGTTCAGGAAGTGTCTATCGTGCGAAATGATGATCATTGTACATTTACGCTGGTTTAGCTCTTCAGCAAGCCAGTTGATCGTGTGAATGTCCAAGTTGTTGGTTGGTTCATCAAGAAGCAGGATATCTGGGTTTGCAAACAGAGCTTGTGCCAATAGCACACGCAGTTTCCAACCTGGAGCTACTTGTTGCATCAAGCCGAAATGGAACTCTTCTTCAATACCCGCTTGAATTAGGATGTCGCCAGCACGGCTTTCTGCTGTGTAGCCATCCATTTCCGCGAATTCACTTTCAAGTTCTGCGACTTTCATGCCGTCGTCTTCGCTCATTTCTGGCAAAGAGTAAATGCGGTCACGTTCTTGTTTTACTTCCCACAGCTTTCTGTCACCCATGATCACAACGTCGATAACGCTGTACTGTTCGAAAGCGAACTGATCTTGGCTTAGCACACCCAGCTTTTCTCCTGGAGTGATAGAAACGTTGCCCGAGCTTGGCGTTAATGCGCCACTTAGGATTTTCATGAACGTTGATTTGCCGCAACCATTAGCGCCGATCAAACCATAACGGTTGCCGTTACCAAATTTAGCAGAGATGTTTTCAAACAGCGGCTCTGCGCCAAATTGCATTGTGATGTTCGCGGTAGATATCAAAGAACTAATTCCTAAGCGTGTACTGACAGATAATTATTAGGCTATTTCAAGAACCTAAATAAGAAGTACGAAAGTATGGATTAAACAAAAATCGAAGCGCGGATTATATAGAGATCTCGATCACGTTGTCGAGGCTAAACAGTAAACGAATAGTAAACATAGACCATTTAGATGCTTTTCATACGTTATGGGGTGTAAATAAAAAAATCCCCACCAGCAGAACTGGTAGGGATTTCATTTATCAACACTAAAAGTCTTTTAAGCTCGTCACCTTTGAAACTATAGCTCTTCAAAACGAAAAGCTTTGATGACGAGCAGAACTTGTTATTTAGTAATTTTCTTCTGAACGTATTTTTTGCTCACGTCGACAACCGCAACATCTCTAAAGAAGCTTCTACCCAACAGAAGTGGGAAAGAAAGATGCGTTCGGTCGGCTAGCGTAAATTCAGTTTTGTCTTTTAGATCGCCAATTTGAATCGAAGCTACAACCACAGCGCGTCGTTGTGTGCCTTCTGCGCTTGATTGCTTGATCTTAACCCAGCGTTCTACTGGTAAGCTGATCTCTTCAGTTGTAATTCCGTCGTGTTCAATCTTGAACTTAACCCAGTCTTTGCCGTCACGTTCAAAATCAACAATATCAACTGCACTGATTGAAGAGGTTGTTGCACCGGTATCGACACGTGCTTTAAACGCTTCTTTTAAACCAGGAACAAACACCCACTCTTCTTCACCAAGAATCAGTTTGCCATCACTTGTTTTTCTAACCTTCTCTACTGGTTTTTCAACAGGTGCAGGTTTTACTTCCGGCTCAGTTGGTTTTACTTCTTCAGGCTTCTCAGTAGGTTCCGTTACTTTCTCGCCTTCTGTAGCGTCAGTTTTTGAAGAGTCATCCACAACAGGTTGTTCGATTTGAGGCTTTTGCTCTGGCTCAACAGGAGCTTGAGTTGTAGCCGAACAAGCAAACAGGCCACCACTTAGCATTAAAACTACAATCGCTTTCCAATTATACATTCAGTCACCTTCTATTTTGAAACGTTTGCTATCGCTTTTGCTACATAAGGAATATGAGATTCGGAAAGGCCTGCGATATTGATGCGTCCATCACCAACACCATAGACTCCATATTCTTCACGTAATTGATTCATTTGAGTTTCTTTAAAGCCTAGTACACTAAACATGCCTTTATGGCTTTCAATGAAGTCAAATTGTGACGTGTTATAAGTATTTCGCAATTCATCACATAAACTTTGGCGCAGATTTAACAAACGTTGCTGCATTTCACTCAATTCTTGCTTCCAAATCGAGGTTAGCTCTTGATTCTGAAGAATTGTTTTAACCAAAGCTGCACCATGATCTGGCGGCATTGTGTAAGTTGAACGAGCAAGCGTTAGAAGCTTACCTTTAGCATTGCCAACGTGTTCGCTGTTTTTGCCAATCACGATAGCGGCACCCGTTCTTTCACGGTATAAACCGAAGTTCTTCGAGCAAGATGTCGTAATCAACATCTCTTCGACGTTGTTAGCCAAGTGTTGAAGACCTTTTGCGTCTTCTTCTAAGCCATCACCAAAGCCTTGGTAAGCAATATCAACGAACGGCAAGAAGCCATTTTTCTGCGATAGTTTGGTAATTTCCTGCCACGCCTCAAAGTCGATATCCGCACCCGTTGGGTTATGACAGCAACCGTGCAGTAGTACCACATCTGATGGACCCGCTTTTGAAAGGTCATCCAACATTCTTGCAGTATCAACTTGCTTCGTTTCAGGACTGAAGTAATTGTAATATCGAACTTTTAAGCCTGCCGCTTCCATCACCGGTTTGTGGTTAACGTAGCTTGGGTTTGAAATCCAAACCGTGGTGTCTGGTTGAGAAACTTTCATTAAGTCACCCAACATGCGAAGTGCACCACTTGCACCCGGTGTTTGAATCGCAGCAACGCGATCCATTGCAGAAGTCCCTTTAAGCAGCAGATCAACCATGCTCTGGTTGAACTCTTCACAGCCTGCTAGGCCAACGTAAGCTTTGGTTTTCTGCGTTTCAACAACGATATCTTGAGCCATAGAAACGGCTTTCATGATCGGAGTTTCGCCTTGATCGTTTTTGTAAACGCCAATGCCTAAGTCGACTTTATCAGTACGAGTATCGCCGCGGTAAGCAACAGAAAGAGATAGAATTGGATCTAAAGTTGGTTTTGGTAGATGTGAAAACATGAAAGTCACAACCCTTTGAAATTCAAGTAATGAGTTTCACGTTAACATTATCGTAGACAAATCAGAAACATTTTTTAATAGAAGCGCTTAGTTAGAATAAGTAAACAGAGATTGGTCATTTTACGTCACAAAACAGCGTAAATTTCGAACACTTTTAGTGCTTTATCAAAAGAGCAGTAGCTTGTTTAAGAAGTACCTTGTTGATTCTCAGCTAAATGCCTTGTTTGAATTGCCTTGGTGTCATGCCCGACCAAGCTTTAAATCGAGTACTAAAGTTCGCTGCATTCGGGTACCCCACGATCTCGCCAATATGTTGAATCGACCAATCACTCGATTTCAACAAACGAGCAGCGTATTCCATTCTCATACGCATAATATGAGTCATCGGGCTATGAGAGTAATAACGTTGGCACAAACGATGGAAGTGCGGCTCTGAACAAGGAAATCGGTTTGCTAGCTCATGCACATTCCACTCTTTATGAAGCTGCTTTTGAACACTGTCGAACACACGTCTCAAGCGAATCAAATTTCGAGACTGTTGCTGCGGGACTGGTGCATTAATCATGAACTCTATTTGGGCTACGCTGTGAATGGCAATCGCTCCGCCTAAATCAATGGGCAAGGCAATACTTCTCAGCAAGGTATGAATACAAGACGAGACGACTTCGGCTGCAGGAGAGAGCGTATAACTCACTTCATCATTGACGACATTATCCCAATGCTTATCAGGCGATAGAAAGATCCACGCTATCTGCCATGTTTCTTCTTCAATCCCAAAGCCATTCTCAACGCCTGCAGGCACAGTAATGCACGACCCCGGCTCTAGAATATAGCGACACGCCCCACTTTCTAACCACCCTTTGCCCCTAACTGTGTAAAGCAGCATGTGTTTCTGTGGATTCTTCCGATGGACAGAAAAGAAATCTCGGCACGACGCCGTCCCACACTGAACGATACCCAATTCTTCGAATGCCAATACATGGCTTTGATCGACAAACTCTTGGTGTGTCTGATCAGAGATCTCGTACCGTTCGTGTTTCTCACTCATTTCACTGGTCGCTCATTAGGTTTGTCTGCAATTAAATCGCCACATTAGTCATTCGATAGTTTTGAAATAGATGATTTTGAAAACAGGTCGTTTTGACAAATAGGAAGCTTTTGAAAATAGATAGTTTGGCAAAAGTTTGTGATGAACCTGAACAATACAGCCAAAACAAATACCGATAAACTTCTCGCATATTAACCACAGGGGAAATGCGATGCGCTCGACATATCGTCATCTAGACAAAGATTTTTGGCAAAAGCTTTTACACATCGGTTTGCCTGTATCGCTACAAACCATGTTGTTTTCATTACTCGGCGTGGTCGATATTTTTATGGTTAACCAACTGGGTGACTCTGCAACTGCGGCGGTTGGTGTGGGTAACCGCATATTTTTCTTCAACTTGATCATGGTATCCGGGATTAGCGGCGCTGTCAGTGTGCTAGCTTCGCAATATTTCGGTGCGGGAGATTTCAACGGAATTAGACGCACATTAGCACAGTCATGGGCATTGTCTGTCTTTACCATCATCCCCTTTGTGTTGATTTATACATTGGCTCCTGAATCAGTCGTGTCTGTGGTGGCCTCAGACCCTGATTACGTCCGCTTGGCAACGGATTACCTTTGGATAACAGGAGCCAGCCTTTTTGGTACCGCGATCGTAGTGCCCTTAGAAAGCGCACTGCGATCGGTCGGCGAAGCCAAGCTACCCACCAAGATCAGTATTTGGGCAATCATCGTTAATGCGATTCTCAATGCATTGCTGATCTTTGGTTTGTTTGGATTTCCAGAACTGGGCGTAGTTGGTGCGGCTATTGGCACCACGGTGTCTCGATTCTTTCAGACGATAGCGCTGCTTATCATGGCGAAGAAACACTACGCGCATCTATTCCCGACATTAAGTAATTGGCGAGAAGCGATATTACCGAAGCATAGAAAGAAGTACTTCACGATAGCAATACCTATGTTGGTTCATGACACAGCATGGGCGGGCGGGATTCTTATTTATAACGTGATAGTTGGGCAAATGGGTGTTGGAGAGCTTGCGATCATTTCGCTGTTATCGCCAGTAGAAAGTATCTTGATCTCGGCGTTCATGGGGTTTGCGGTCGCCGCTTCGATCATTCTAGGCAACGAGATCGGCGCGAAGAACTATCAACGTGTTGAGAACACCGCATGGGGTTATGTATTGGTCAGCTGTGGGCTTGCGGCTATATTAGCCTTGGTGTGTTGGTTTGCTATACCCGCGATCGTATACATGATCGGCCTTACTCACTTAGAGCTCAAAGAGACAGCCGTTAACGTCACCTTAGTCATGGCACTCGGCATGATACTAAGAGTCTTCAATATGGTTGGTATTGGTGGCGTGCTGAAAAGTGGTGGAGACATCAACTACAGTATCTTCATCGACCTGTTTGGCCAATGGGCAATCGGTATTCCCCTTGCTTACTTTACTGCGCTGGTGTTGGGTTGGCCGCTAGAATGGGTTTTGATGATTGTGTTACTGGAGGAGTTAGCGAAGATCGCTTTAACTAGCCAGCGAATTCACTCTAAGAAATGGATCAACAATCTAATCGACGAGCCTGAGCACATTCCTATATAAACAGGCGATAGATTCAAAGAACTCACACCCAAGGGCTGATTTGTAGCATTGCGCTAACGATGAAACCCTTTTTCGTTTACGAGTGTGCAAAGTCACGACAGCAGTTATATATCAGTAAATCGATGGATGATTTGGTTTGAACTACCACGCCAATCCAACATTGGATCCGCTTTATCTTGCTCAAAACGACCATCAATCAAAGTATCAACATATTCAAGTACTTGCCTCTGATTTTCGTCGAGTTCGTCGAGCTCGTAGCCCGTCCACATCCAGATGTCTTTGCCTTCACATTCTGCTTTTACACGCTGAACAAGCTTAAGCACTTCAGATACATTTGCAGGATGAAGAGGATCACCACCTGAAAGCGACAAGCCACGACGCTTGATTCGTGGATCATTGAGATCAGCGATAATGTGGTCTTGCAGCTCTTGAGTAAACAAATGCCCGGAGTCCAACCTTTGCGTTGATTGGTTATAACACCCGCGACACTGGTGTACACAACCCGACACAAACAAAGTGCAGCGTGTTCCAGGGCCATTTACAACGTCGATTGGGTGATATTGGTGATAATTCATAAGGCAGTATTGAAAACTCGTGATGGCTTAATGGTTTAACTCGAAAAGTAGCGAGAGTTGAAACAAATGAATTGGTATCGACATAGCGCCGATACCAAACATATTTCTTGAAACGTAGCTCTTCTAAGTAAGCTAGCTAATAATCTTAGAGCTTACTAAAGATGCTTCACGCGGCGTTTAACTTCTTCTTGCTTACCGAAGTTAAATGGTCGTGCATCTGGGCTACCAAGGTAACCACAAACACGGCGCGTCACCGATACTTTGGTTGAGTCATGGTTGCCACATTTAGGACACGTAAAGCCCTTACTTGTACAGTCGAACTCACCGTTGTAACCACATTCGTAACACTCATCAATCGGTGTGTTAGTGCCGTAGTAAGGAACACGTGTGTAGCTGTAATCCCATACGTTTTCTAGTGCTTCGATGTTCTTCTGCATGTTCGGGAATTCGCCGTAACAGATAAAACCACCGCTAGAAATTTCAGGATAAGGCATCTCGAAATCGATCTTGTCGTATGGGTTCACTGTCTTCTGCACATCTAAGTGGAAGCTGTTGGTGTAGTAACCACGGTCTGTCACACCATCAATCACACCAAATTCTTTGGTGTCGATGCTGCAGAAACGGCTACATAGGTTTTCACTTGGTGTGCCGTATAGGCTGAATGCGTAACCTGTCTCTTTCGTCCAAGATTCCACTTCACGCTTCATGTACTCCACCAGCTCAAGCGCTTTAGCACGCATTTCGCCATCGTCATACAGGTGAACGTCAGTACCGTAAAGTGCTGTCATCGCTTCGTGGATACCAATGTAACCAAGAGAAACAGACGCGCGGCCGTTCTTGAAGATATCGGCAATAGAGTCGTCTGCTTTCAAGCGAACGCCACATGCACCTTCCATGTATAGGATTGGAGCAACACGTGCTTTCACGTTTTCTAGACGAGAAATACGAGTTTCTAATGCACGACGAGCCAGCTTGAGTTTATCATCAAGCAGTTCGTAGAACTTAGCCATATCTTGTTTTGCGTTAATCGCAATACGTGGCAAGTTCAAGCTAACAACACCTAAGTTGTTACGGCCTTCGTGAATCAACTCACCATTTTCTTCATAAGTATTCAAGAAGCTACGACAACCCATAGGAGTTTTAAATGACCCTGTCACTTCTACTACTTTGTCGTAGTTAAGAATGTCTGGGTACATACGCTTAGACGCACACTCTAGCGCTAATTGCTTGATGTCGTAGTTTGGATCTTGCTTCTGGTGGTTCAAACCATCTTTGATCGCAAATACCAGTTTAGGGAACACGGCTGTTTTACGGTTCTTACCCAAACCTGCAATGCGGTTTTTCAAGATTGATTGCTGAATCAATTTCGAGCCCCAGCTTTCACCTAAACCAAAACCAAACGTCACGAATGGTGTTTGACCATTAGCGGTGTGTAGCGTGTTTACTTCGTACTCCAGAGATTGGAACGCGTCGTAACACTCTTTCTCTGTGCGAGAGATAGCAAAAGCTTCTGGGCTATGAATGTCCCACTCTTTCGCTAGCGATAAGTGCTTCTCGTAGCTCGCCATAACGTAAGGTTCAAGAACCTCATCGATGCGGTTAATCGTTGTGCCGCCGTAGATGTGACTCGCCACTTGCGCGATGATCTGCGCGGTTACCGCTGTCGCCGTAGAAATAGACTTAGGTGTGTCGATTTCCGCGTTACCCATCTTGAAGCCATGCGTTAACATGCCTTTCAGATCGATAAGCATGCAGTTAAACATTGGGAAGAACGGTGCGTAGTCTAGATCGTGGTAGTGAATATCACCACATTCGTGAGCATGTACGATATCACGTGGCAAAATGTGAGTTTTCGCATAGTGTTTAGCCACGATACCCGCCAGCAGGTCACGCTGAGTTGGGATTACTTTGCCATCTTTGTTCGCGTTTTCATTGATTAGATCAACGTTGCTTTCTTCGATCAAACCTTCGATCTCACGAGTTAAAGCGCTTTGCTTCTCACGGGCGATGTCGCGGTCATGACGATATTCAATGTAGGCACGAGCCAGAGACTTGTATGGTCCCTGCATTAGCTCGTTCTCGACCATGGTTTGAATTTCAGAGATATGAACTTCATCGTAGTCTTCGAGCTTCAACTCAACTGCTAATGCCACATTCAGTGCATAAATAGCAATTTCCTTATCGGCTTTGTCTGATGCTGCTTCCACTGCAGCTTGGATGCGATCTCTACTGAATGGAGCTCTTGAGCCATCACGCTTGATTACGATTGATTTCACCACTTCTCCTTACTCTTGAGGTATTCACAGACTTATCCACAAACACACTATATAGAGCGATTTATCGTTTAACTAACACTAGATATTGTGGCGTATTTAACGAGAACCACCAACTTTGAGTATTGATTTGGATCAATAAAAAGAGAACGCTGACTAAGATCAATTCAATATTATTACGCTAGTTCTCAAGTCGAAAAGAAACAATGTAACAATAAAAAAACTCCTAAAAAGAGTTGAATTTTTGGTAAGTGTTGTAGGATAACGGCTCATCAATATTGGCAGACAAAATTAGGGATATTTGGCATGAAACGACTTCAAAACTGGATAATGTTAGGCTGCTTACTCAGTAGCCAGACATTTGCTGAACCTTTGACCATATCCAGTTGGAATATCGAATGGTTATCAACCAACGAGGCTGTGAATAAGTTTTCTGACAAACGTGATCAAGCTGATTTCGACAAACTCGCAACTTATTTTCAATCCTTAGACGCAGACGTGGTTGCGTTTCAAGAAGTCGATAACGTAAATGCCATTCAGCGTGTGGCTGGTGATCAATACAAGATATTGATGTCTGACCGGGCGCTATCTAAGAACAGCAACCGCCAATTTAAAGAAGTGAACCAATACACGGGATTTGCAGTTCGTAAAGGAGTAGCCCTCACCGACTACGCTGACTTTCCGCTTGAAACCACATCCAACAGTAAACTTAGGTTTGCCAGCTATATCGTTGTAGAAACAAACTTTAAACCCATTCACATGTTGTCTGTGCATTTAAAGGCAGGTTGTAGCGGAGCGTATAAGTCCAACCGCGATTGCTCTCGTTTAAAAGAGCAAGCTCAGCAACTGAACAAGTGGATAAAGCAAAGAGAGCGCAATAACGAAGACTACGCCATTCTTGGCGACTTTAACCATAACCTCGCTTACTCACGAGATTGGATGTGGAAAGAGTTATCACAATATACTGATGCGCTGTTAGCGACACGAAAGACCCGTGCAGATTGTAAGGTACGCTCTAACCGCAACAATTATCGCACACATCAGTTCCGCTCTGTTATTGATCATATTGTGGTGAGTGAGTCGCTAAATGCTTCTCCTGCAAAGCAGAAGGTATTTGAAACACAAGATGTTCTGGACTACAAACTCAGCGACCACTGTCCAGTTTCAACGACTATTAAATAGTAGATTTTAGATAACAGCAGATTGTAGATAACTGAAAATAATAGAAACAGTAAATATAGAAAGAGGCTGACTGACTTTCGTGCTGAAAGCGAGTCAACCTCTATGCTTGGTCAGCTCAGAACGGATAACGTCAAAGCCAATGTAATCAGCTATAAGCTTGCTACTAACACGTCTTGTTCATACGATCCGCCAGCCACATTCCCACCAGCATGCTTATCATAAACACCCACACCGTCGGGTTGCCGCCACTTAGGCTGGTTACCGCAGGGCCTGGGCAAAAGCCTGCAATCCCCCAGCCTAAGCCAAACGCTGTAGATCCAAGAATCAGCTTTCTGTCTATCAACGGATTGTTACGGCTATCTAACGGCTCGCCATTGATGGCTTTAGCGCGCTTTTTAATGACCAGATGATAAAACGGTGCAAAGACCAATAGCGCGCCACCCATGACGAATGCCAAACTAATGTCCCAGTTACCGGTAATGTCTAAGAAGCCGAGTACCTTCTCAGGATCAACCATCCCTGAGATGATCATGCCAGAGCCAAAAAGAATACCTGCGACCAAACCGATAACGATAGTAAATGAAGCGTTTTTCATTATGCCCCCAAGCCAGTCAGATTCTTGATAAACACGGTTACGATTGCCACACCCATAAATACACAGGTCGCAACAATAGAACGTTTAGATAAACGCGCCATTCCGACAATGCCATGCCCGCTAGTACAACCGTTCGCTGTTTTAGTACCAAAGCCCACCAGAAGGCCAGCAATAATCACTAAAGCGAGATTCATCTCTTCTAACTGCGGAAGTTGGTAGCCCGTCGGAATTAATAGCCAACCACTTGCGACCATTCCCACAACAAAGGCGATACGCCAGTGTTTTTCGGTGTTTGCTGTATCCGCATCTTTACGTTCTTTGTTGCTGGTGCCAGTTGGCAATAATCGGCTGACAATGCCACTAATGCCAGCAACTCGACCAATCCCCAACATTAAAACAATGGCCGACACGCCTAACAACATGCCGCCTAAAAAAGCATCCCAAGGAATCAAACTAAGCACAAACCTCTCCTATCCACAAACATCATAAACTCATAACAACCTATAAATTAGAGTTTACTAATAAATATAAATTAGTCAATGCTAATGTACTGCGAGTATGTGTCGTTTTGTAAGTCTGGAATTAACAAGCGCCCTGCATGAAAAAAGCCCCTAGGTGTTAACCTAAGGGCTTAAGATTTATTCTGTCTTTGGTAAAGAACAGCTATTTGACCTTGTTCTTCTCAGCAATCCATTGCGACATGTACTTAGTGCTCGCCATACTATGGTGCTTAAGCATTGAACCAAAGAAATTATTCAGTCGATGCGCATCAAGCTCAGAACCTAGCGCAGTCAGTCGCTCGATCAATTTGTCGCCCAGTTGATTCTGTTCATAGTGCGCTTCAAGAATTGAATGACATTGGCTTTGAGCTTTAAGCCATTTCTTTTCATCTTTATAAAGAGCAACAGCTTGTTCAACAAACTCATCAATATCATCTGACACTGCGCCCGGCCATTGCAGTTCACCTTGCGGTAGCATGCCTTCACTGCCGATCTCGCTGGTTACATTCGGAGTTTGCAGCTTCATCGCATCAAGTAACTTGCCTTTAATGCCAGCGCCAAAACGTAATGGCGCAACACAAACACGTGCATCTTCCATCACTTCTTGAGCATCTTTAGCCCAACCTTTGATATGGAAACCGGTTTTTGGATTATGCAAAGCGGTTGCTTTCGGCGGCGGATAAGATCCGTAAATATGAAGTTCACTATCAGGCAACTGCTTACGAATCTTCGGCCAAATCTTCTGTAACTGAAGCACTGCATCCCAGTTAGGCGCATGTCTAAAATTACCTATCGTCATGAAATGCTTACGTTCTTCAAAGCTTTTCGTACTTTCAGGCAACGTGTTGAGATCAACCATGAACGGCAGGTGATGTAATAGTTTTGGATCGATATTGAACTCAGATTGGAGCAATTCCATCTCGTAACTTGAGATGATCAACGAAAGATCACAGCGCAGGATTGCAGCGATTTCACGTTTCGCCAAGTCACTGTACAGGTGCTCTTTCGTTAACTCTGTCTCTTTCTTAACAGCTTCATGTCGAGCATTGCGTAGGAATTGTAAATCTTCAGTATCCAGTAGCTTAAAGGCATTGGGACATACCTTCTCGACGCGCCAGCCGAATTGCTCTTCCATCATAAAACGGTCAAACATCACAACATCGGGCTGCAGCTCTTCAATGTAATCGTCAAAGCTATCGCAATTTAACTGTATAGATTGGCTTGTGATGCCCTCTTCAGAGAGATCAATCATGTGCTCGGTTTCTTGAGCGGGTGTTGCAAATTCAACTGACCAACCTTGTCTCTTAAATAGACGTAAAAGAGACATCATATGGCTGCCAGCCGCCGATGAATTCGGTTCTGGCCAAACGTAGCCAATTGCTAAAACTTTCTTCAAAATACTTCCTAAGAAATAACAAAAGGGCCACAGAAGCCCCTAATAAAACGTTAATCGAGTTATGCCGCTGATAATAATGGTTCTAAGAACTCAGCGATCAGATTCGTTCACCTACATTGCGAGCTATCATAAGCACTTCATCGGCTGAGTAAAAGTTTGAAATCGTGGTTTCGACTTGAGCGCCCAATGTCGACTGATAGAGCTTTTGTGCAAAGTTATCTGCTCTGGTGGTCACTAATACATGTTTTAGTGTCGAGCCCTGCTCTGATAGCTTCTGCTTCACTTGAGGCAAAGAGTCTAGAATCAGCTTTTTGCCCAATCCTTGCCCCTGAGCACTCGGTAACACAGCAAGTTGTTCTAGCTCCAAAACAGCTTCAGGCCTAAACCCACTCTTTTGAACCCAAATAATGTAGCCGACAATCTCGCCATCGCTTTCAGCAACAAAGTTAAGAAAGCGTGGCGCAGCATTTAAGTTACATTGTAACTAATTTTTTGAGTTTTGCTGTCGAACAAAAGTAGCTTGGTGAACTAAAGCCGCTCCATCGAGGTCGGCTTCTGTCATAAAACGAACTTGCGCCATGCTGCTACTCATTCTCAGAATTAGGACGCGTTTTACAGTGTAAAATGGCTCTCTCTAGAAGTTCTAATGCCGAGCTATCTGCTTCTGGAAGCTTAGCGTCCGATTGACCTAACGGATCAACACGGCTACCCCACTTAATATGGCCTGCCCCCCAAGTTAAACCGGCACCGAATGCCGCCACAAGGATGTTTGAGTTCGGTTTAACAAAGCCTTGCTCTAACGATTCACACAATGCAATTGGCACAGTCGCAGCCGACGTGTTGCCATAGTTTTGAATGTTCACAAACGCTTTCTCACGTTCAATGCCCGCCATATCACACAGAGTTTGAATAATTCGGATGTTCGCTTGGTGCGGAATCACAACATCGATGTTTTCAGTTGAGATGCCAGTGCGACTCAATACTGTATGTGCTGCAGCGCCCATTCCTTTCACTGCACGCTTGAAGATCTCTTTACCAACGAAATCAAAATCCCAGTAACCGTTATCAGCAGCAAAGCGGTCCATAGACGTACCGAATTTTGGTACTGCTAGAATGTCACGGCCCTCTGCGTCACAACCGATTTGAGCTTCTTGTAAACCCACTTGTTCTTCAGTACGCGATAAAACCACAGCGCCAGCGCCATCACCGAATAGAACCGCAGTATCACGCTTGGTCCAGTCGATGAAGAATGAAAGACGCTCTGCACCCACAACGATCGCATTGCGGTAGTTGCCCGCTTGAATCAATCGAGTTGCTGTTTCAACACCGTAGATAAAGCCTGTACACGCTGCATTAAGGTCAAAAGCTGCTGCGCTCTTGATGCCTAAGTTCTGTTGAACTTTAGACGCGGTATTTGGAATAAGAGAGTCTGGACTGCACGTCGCTACGATCACAAGATCGATATCTTCGGCTGTTAAACCAGCACACGCCATTGCATGTTGAGCAGCAACGGTCGCTAGCTCAGAGGTATTTACATGACTGATACGACGATTTTCGATACCAGTTCGAGTACGAATCCACTCGTCAGACGTATCAATGAAAGTGCTTAAATCATCATTGGATAGCACGGCTGGTGGCAGACACTTTCCCCAGCCCGTAATTTCAGCGTAAAATTTTGTCATCATTTACCTGTTTATTGTTTGTTTTTATTTGAGTATCTTATTCTTGTTTTAAACAGTATAAGCGTTCCGTACATGATTCGTAAATCGCGTTAGGCACGGAGACGCAATAAAAAGAGAAAGTTATGTCTACATTCAACACACGTTGCCCTTCTTGCGGTGGCGTAAACCGAGTTCCTTCAGAAAGAATTTCAGAAAGCCCTACTTGTGGTAAGTGCAAAAACGCACTTCTAGACGGTGCACAAATCGAAGGTACGTCACTGAATTTCCAATCAATTTTGAACAGTTCACAGCCTGTCGTTGTCGATTTTTGGGCGACATGGTGCAACCCATGTGTAGGTTTCGCACCTGTATTTAGCGATGTCGCTAAAGAGCGCGCTGGCGATGTTCGATTTGTTAAAATTGATACCGAAGCTCAACAGCAACTGGCGGCTATGTATCAAATCAGAAGCATCCCAACGGTGATGGTGTTCAAGAACGGTCAACGTGTTGATACGATTAACGGTGCACTGCCAAAAGGTCAATTTGATCAGTGGCTTAATCAAGCACTAACTAAGTAATACTATTGGTTAAGCTATTGATTTAGCATTACTTAATTCTAAGTAAGCACACAAAAATAGGTTAGAGAGTCTTACCAAATCAAGACTATCTAACCTACTGTTTTATTTATGGTTATCACTTAACTTCTTGAATAAAACTACAGCTTCGCCTTTCGCTTGAATATTAGATTCTTGCTTGCCAAACCCGTATTGCTGTTTGATTTGATCTGCGACTTTCTCAGCAATCATAATGGTTGGTGCATTGGTGTTTGCCCCAATCAGTGTCGGCATCACAGAAGCATCAATGACTCTCAAATTATCCAATCCATAAACTTTGAGATCTTTATCTACCACAGCTAAAGAATCGCTACTAGGTCCCATTTTACAGGTCCCGATCGGGTGATACTGAGTGTCTGCACGATTGCGAATATCTTGCTCGATAGCCTTGTCATCACTGGCGTCCACAGGGTAGAAAGCATTGCCTCGGATATCATCAAACGCGGAACTCTCTAACATTTGATACTGCTTCTTCCAGCCCTTAATCATGATCTCCATGTCTTCAGGATGACTGAAAAACGCAGGATCGATCTTAGGCGGATCATAGGGATCATTACTATTGAGCGTTACGGTGCCGTAGCTCTTCGGTCGCAATAAGGTGACATGAGAGGTAAAGCCATGACTGGTATGAATTTTTCTAGCATGGTCATCTACAACAGCGACCACAAATACAAACTCTAAATCCGGTACAGCGATATGATCTTCGGAACAGAGAAAGCCTATTCCCTCTGCAAAATTACTGCTCATTTTACCGCGGCGTTCTTTGTGCCATAGTGGTAAGGCTTTGGTCATTTCAGAGGCCATTTGCAGCGAGATACCAAAAGTTTCACGCTTTTCACTGCATTTATACGAATGTACTAAGTCGATATGATCTTGAAGGTTCTTGCCCACTCCAGGTAATTCATGAACCTGTTCGATTCCATGTGTCTCTAGTTCAGTTTGAGCACCGACACCAGACAGTAACAGCAATTGGGGAGAACCAAACGCGCCAGCGGAAAGAATCACTTCTTTGTTGCATCGTATCTGATAACGCTTTCCGCTAGAACCATATTCAACACCAATCGCCTTCTTGCCTTCAAACAAAACCTTATGTGTGGTGGCTTTAGTCACGACCGTGAGATTCGATCGTGAAAGGTTTGGCGTTAAGTAAGCCTTGGCAGCACTGCATCGTTCACCATTCAGCTGTGTTACCTGCGTCGGCATCGCCCCAAACTGAGCAGCGCCGTTAATATCCTCATTGCGAGGTACACCTATCGATTCACACGCCGTTAAATAACGTTCCAACATAGGGCTTGGCGATCTAAGATTGGCCACATTAAGAGGACCACCTTGGCCATGGAACTCATCTTGGTGGACTTCGTTGTTTTCTGCTTTCTTAAAGTAAGGCAAACAGGATTCATAGTTCCAGCCAGCATTGCCCAAGCTTTCCCATCTATCGTAGTCATAGCGATGTCCACGAGCGTACATCATGGCATTGATAGAGCTAGAACCGCCAAGTGTCTTACCTCTAGGCTGATAGCCTTTACGACCGTTCAAACCCGGCTGTTCAACCGTTTCGAATGCCCAATTATTGAGTTTGGTTGGCATCATCGCCACCACGCCAACGGGTGTGTGAATGAATGGGCTGGTGTCTTTACCACCCGCTTCTAACAAGCAAACCATCACATCAGGATCTTCCGACAGCCGAGAAGCCATCACACACCCAGCTGAACCACCGCCAACAATAATAAAATCATAACTATCCATTTGCCATCTCCGCTATTTCTAGTGGGTGTAACTCACGCTTCAAGATTTTTCCGGTTGCTGTCATGGGTAAGGCTTTACGAATGAATACCTTACGCGGGTATTTGTAGTCGGCGAGTTGCTCACGACACCATGCTATCAAGGCGGCACTATCACATTGCGTATGTTCGTGAAGAACCACATGCGCGTGGATCTCCTCGCCTAAATGTTCATGATGCTCGCCTACCACCGCGACCATTTCGACATCGGGGTGACACATCAACACTTCTTCGACTTCACGTGGATAAACGTTGTACCCACCACGAATAATCATGTCTTTAACACGGTCAACAATGAACAAATTGCCATGCTCATCGACGCGACCGATATCTCCCGTTAAGAACCAACCATCACGAATAGATTCAGCTGTCGCCTCTGGCCTTTGATAATAGCCTTTCATCACACTTGGGCTTTTAATGCAGACTTCGCCGAGTTCACCCATAGCGACAGAGTTGCCTTGTATATCAGTAATCTTGATGAGGTGGCCACATAAAGGCTGACCGACACTACCCGATAAACGATCGCCATCAATATGATTAAAGGTCGCAACCGGCGCCGTTTCCGAGAGCCCATAACCTTCTAAGACTGGTAATTCAAAACGAGATTCAAACTATCGTATAACCTCAAGCGGCATAGAAGCACCGCCAGAAACACCTAACCTCAAGCTGTGTTTAACCTGTTCAGAGCGTTTGCTTGTGTTTTCTAAACTATCAGAAGACTCTTCTCCCGCCTTTAATAGCGCGATATACATAGTAGGAACACCCGCAAACACGCTGACTTTATGGCTAATGATCTGTTCAATAACCAATGACGGTTCAAAACGAGGAATCAACACCATGGTGGACCCTGTTAGCACACTCGCGTTCATCATCACCGTCTGACCGAAGCTATGGAATAAAGGCAGTGTAGCCATTGTGGTGTCGCTGTACTCCAATCTCATTAGATACTGTGACGACATCGCATTGGTTTGCATGTTGGTGTGGGAAAGCTCAGCCCCTTTTGGTTGACCCGTCGTGCCAGAGGTATAAAGGATCACAGCGGTATCATCGCCATGACAAGCCACAGACTCAAAAGGAGTAAAAGGTTGTGCCAACCAATCAGCGATTGATTCATGCTCCTCATTACTTTCTAAAGTAGTGTCTGTGTTTGTTGGGATAGGCATCTCGACAAAGTGTTCACAGTGGTTTGCCTGCTCAAAACCTTGTAAACCATAGCGACCAATGGGAAGCTCTTCACTGCCGTCAAAACATAAATAGGCCTTCGCGTTAGAGTCATTAAGGTGATAAGCGATCTCTCTGGCCTTGAATAGCACGTTCAAAGGCACGACTACACAACCCGCTTTTAGAATCCCGTAATAGGCTATCGGAAAGTAAGTCACGTTCGGGCATGACAACGCTACCTTATCTCCGTTCTGCAACCCAAGTCTTTTCAAGTTAGCAGCCACGTTTCCAGAAAGTTGTTCTAACTGAGAAAAACTCATTTCATCCGATCCCATACGCAGAGCGGCTTTAGTTGGAAAAAGCGAAGCGCTACGCTCCAAATTAACAGCAAGATTGTGCATCCATGATCTCCTTGTGCGGCTTAGACCTGTTTGTGACGGTCACCGTAGACGTTCTAATCGTTGTAATAAGTCTCTTTCTTGTCATCACGAGCCTGCACATTGGTGTGTCATGTAGATAAGAGTCGTTATTGAGCAAAATGTTTGAGACGCTCCAATGTGCAGCCCAATAAATTACAACATTTCGATAACATTTCGAACAGGTTTCAAAAAGACAAAAACCGGTGATATTCGGACACAGCCTGCGCTAGCACAATAAAACCTTGCACACATAAACCAAAATTTGGAACAAGCTTGCGAAAGTGAGAACAAGCAACAGGCGTAAATGTTAAAAGTTCGGTTAAGATATCGATATTCAACAAGAGGCAGCTTATGGAATACACCGCAGTTTACGAACCCGACATGCAAGCATTCGGCATTCTGGATCTTCAGTTGCTGCATCGTTACCTGTCGCCTGTTCTCAGTATCGAAGAGTTGCTCGAAGGAAGTAACATCGATGCTCTCCAACTCAACACACCCGATACACACATCACTTTGGCGCAAAAGCTTGCTGTGTTCAGTAATGCGTTAGCGAATTCCAACGAAGACGGATTGGGGCTTAAAGTTGGCCAACAAGCGAGGTTCAGCGATTTCGGCGTGCTCGGTTATGCGGTGTTTAGCAGCGAAACACTACTCGATGCCTTTTTAATCGGGTTTAAGTATCTGCAACTTGCTGGCCCTGTCCTCAGGAAAACCATGTCTGTAGAAGACAACATTGGTTACTTTCGCGCAGAGCAACTTATCGAACTCGATTCTTTACTGCCCTTTTGTTGTGAATACTGGTTCGCGGCGATACACAGTTTGTGCGAAGAGGTCTTACAGCAGCCCTTTCCTTCTCAAGTGATCCGCTTCCCCTATCCAAAACCTGAATACGGCGATCTATACACAGAGATTTTCCGCTGCCCGGTTGAATTCAATAGTGACCGGCTTGAATGGGAGTTCGACGCAACCACCTTGTATTCATCTCTTCCTACCGCCAACCCCATCACTTTACAGATGTGCTTAAAATCGTGTGATGACATGTTGGCAAAAGTCAGTGCACCCAGTAGCCTCAAAGAGAAAGTCTCTCAGATGCTGATTGAAAGGCCAGGATGTTACCCTTCTATAGAATCCATTTCTTCAGAACTGGGCATGTCTTCTCGAACTCTGCGTCGTCACCTGAAAGCAGCCGATACCAGCTACCAGAAGATACTGGACCACGTTCGTTTTCACCTTTCTCGACACTACCTTTCTTCAACTCAAATGAGCATTGAAGAGATATCTGAGCGCGTTGGGTTTTCAGACAGCGCTAACTTTCGACATGCCTTTCGTAAGTGGAGTGGAAGCTCGCCACGTCAATACCGTAAAGAAACGGTCTAACACTTAAAATCCCACTCAATCCAAATCATAAAAAGACAATCACGCTGCAATCTTTTTCTAAATTAAACCACCAATGAACAACGGCTTAACGACTTTTTGCCCGCATAAAATCTCGCCAAACCACCAAATATCGCAACCGTATTTTAGTTTAGTTGGTCGATAAATTTCTTTTATCTTAACGACCATTTTTATTTGTTTTACCCAATTCAGTTTCTCCCCCATAGTCGCGGAAAATTCATCGTTTCTTTTACTATCAGAGGCTCCTGCATTGGACAACATCCAACCAACAACTCGCATAACTGTTCCTGTTATTGCATTGTCTTTTTACGCGATCGCTTCAGGCTACTTAATGAGTTCATTACCATTAATGCTGTCTGAGTATGGCTTAGACAAAGATCTATCGAGTTGGTTGGCGAGTGCATTCTATGCAGGTCTACTGGCTGGTACATTATTGATTGAACGTGCCATTGCGCGTGTTGGCCACAAAGATGCGTTCGTCATCGCATTGAGTGTGTTCATCGCAACGATCCTTGTATTGCCATTGATCCCACACCAAGCAGTATGGCTACTAGCTCGCTTTGTGGCTGGTGTGGCGGTTGCAGGTATCTTCGTGATTGTAGAGTCTTGGCTAATGAGCGGTGACGAGTCACAACGCGCAAAACGTCTCGCTATCTACATGTGTTCACTGTACGGCGGTTCTGCAGTTGGTCAGCTTGGTATCGGTTACTTAGGTATTACTGGTGGCGTACCTTTCATCGCAATGTTCACCCTTCTGTTTGGTGCGATCATTGTGCTGATGTACGGACAAGCAACTCCACCACAGATCCACGATCCGCAATCTTTGTCTTTAAAGCAGATCAGCAAATTAAGCCACAGCGCGCTAATTGGCTGCATTGTTTCCGGATTAACGCTAGGTGCGATTTACGGCTTGATGCCAGTTGAACTTGCTCAACGTAACATTGCACACGAAGACATTGGTGGTTTGATGGCTTTGGTTATCATGGGTGGTATGGCTGTACAGCCGATGGTGACTTGGTTATCTCACCACGTAGGACAAGTGTTATTAATGGCTCTGTTCTGCCTGCTAGGGGTTGCAAGCATTGGTGTGCTGACTATCAATCACGATTTCTACGTACTAGGCATGAGCTTGTTCGTATTAGGCATGGCCACATTTGCGCTATACCCAATCGCGATTAACTTAGGTTGCCGTAACCTTGACCCAAGCTACTTGGTGTCAGTGACTCAAATCATGCTACTTTGCTACAGCATCGGTTCTGTTGCGGGACCAATCGTTGCAGACAGCTTTATGGATTCACAAGCAGGATTGTTCACTTACCTGTTCGCGTCTCTACTTGCTACAACGATCTACATGTTGATTGCTAGCCTAAAGCGCTCTCACCTACAGATTGCAGGCGAGTAAGCTTAAATAGACAGACACCAGATACGTGTCATTAGGGCTCCGAGTTAAGACTTCATGTCTAAGCGAAGGGCCCTTTTCAACTCATGCCTATATGTAACCTTCTTCTCCCACACTTCTCATTTCATCGTGCAAGATGCTAACCGCGACCTCGATGGCTTTTACGGTATTGGCTTGGTGATAAACCGAAATGCTTTTTGAAGCGATGCGAAAAGTTATAAGGATCTTTGTAGCCCAAGCGATTAGCAATCATAGAAACTGACCAATCTTGATATTTCAACAGGCTGGTGGCTTTATCCATGCGTAATTGAATCAATTTACTGCGTGGCGACAGGTTAAATAGCGTCTTGGTGACTCGATTGAGCTGCTCTTCACTGATGAACACTCTTTCGGCCATCCCTGCCACTGTCCATGGCTGGTGCAGACTACTTTCAATTTCGTTATAGAGCGCTTGAACACGTGCAGTGGTGCTGGTCGACTTAGGCTCAAACCCCGTCAACGTTCGAATAATCTCACTCAAGAGTAACTTACGGTAACTGGCTCTGCCGCCTATCTCAAAGTAAACCAAGTTCATTAATGACCAGATCTGCTCACACTCTCCAAAAGGCACAACCCCCTGACCTAAACTTGCAATGTGCTGCCACTGCTTAGTGTCAGGCGTCAACATCCACGCCATTTTCCAATAATTATATTGAGGATCGAGTTCAAAACGAAATGGGGTTTCAGCAGGAAGCACCACGAGTGTATAAGGCGTAATCGCTTTGACCGATGCTGCGGTTGTTAGAATCCCGCCACCTTCCATAGTGAAAATCAACGTATGAACATTAACGGATTCGCGCTCAACCCAGTAGCCATCATATAGCTTCGCCATGCCGCCCATATAGACACCAAAGCTTTTCATCTCTGGAATATCTTCAACGGTCAAAAAACGTTCTTTACACTGTTCAGCGAGAAAAACATCATCATGCCAAGTTGATTTTGGTCTCATTGAATCAATGACGGATTTGCACAGGTTTTGTTGTTTTTTAAACATGTTGTTACTTCGCTCAAATCACTATAGTTCTGCCATAAATCGGAGAACTTATGACAACTAACATCAACCCTAACTCATCTATGAATAACAAGCCAGAGAGCATCTTACCTCGTATCGTTAAACTTGGTTTGCCTGTTGCTTTGCAAAGTGCGCTTGTCGCTATTCTTGCCCTTGCTGACGTATTAATGGTCAGTGATTATGGTATGGAAGCAGCTGCGGCTGTGGGAATTGCATCAAAATGGCACTTCGTTGCTATTATGATTATGGCAGGGTTGGCCTCAGCAAATGGAACATTAGTCGCTCAATACTGGGGAAAGAATGACCGAAAAAGCGCGCGAACAATATCATCTATCGCGATGGTGTTTGGCTTAAAAGTTCTGTTGCCTGTTACTGCAATCATCACTCTTGGTTCTCAGTTTTTAATGATGTTGCAAACCAGCGATCAAACCGTGATTGAACTTGGCGCGACTTACCTATGGTATGGCTTCCCCGTTCTACTGCTGACTCACATTGTCGTCGTGGTAGAAGCAAGCATGCGCTCATCAGGTGACACCGTAACCCCGCTGCTATTAGGCGCGGTGACCATTGCACTCAACATTGGGCTTAACTTCGTTCTAATCAAAGGTGCCTTTGGTATTCCCGCTATGGGCGTAGCAGGTGCAGCACTAGCGACGACACTCGCTCGCGCAATTCAAGTCGGCTTGATGTATAGCTACATGCGCATGCGTAAACATTGGTTGTTAACCACGCCTAGCTCACCACATCGTCCATCATTGTGGCTATCTTACCGTCGTATTGCTTTGCCACTAACGATGAATGCCGTGTTATGGGCAATGGGCACTATGGCGTACCAAATGATCTTCGGCCACATGGGCACAACGGAACTTGCCGTGTTCTCTATGCTCGCACCGTTTGAATCGTTGTGTTATTCGATTTTCTTTGGTATTTCGGTAGCGTGTTCAGTGTTGCTTGGTCATTCATTAGGCCGTGATGAGTTTGATGACGCAATGAGCATGGGGCTGACATTCATTAAAGCCGTCGTTGGATTTGGCGCGGTTGTTGGATTGCTACTGTTTATGGGCAAAGAGCATGTTCTAACATGGCTGAACCTTTCTACAGATGCGCTCTACCCGCTCGCTTCACCTGCAATGACCATTATGTGTTTTGCTGTGGTGATTCGTATGCTGAACATGGTGATCATCAACGGTATCATTCGCGCTGGTGGTGATAATACGTTCTGCCTTCGTATGGACTTCATCGCAATGTGGATGGTCGGCATTCCAGTATGTGTTTACGGCGCGTTTGTCGCTGGATGGGATTTCAAATACATCTATGGTTTGATGTTGGTGGAAGAAGTGGTGAAACTGGCAATTTGTTCTCATCGTTACCTAAGCCGACGCTGGATCAACAACCTCACAGTGACCTATGACGAGCCTCAAGCGGCATAGGCTACTTGGCTAGATTCAAGCTGAGATGGAAGTGTATCTACATAAAAAAGGTCTGAGAAATCAGACCTTTTGCATTTCTTTAGAAATTACTTTAAAGCGCCACTTACTTCTTGTTCATTCGGATATGGCGGTTCGACACATTCGGCAACGGCTTTTCAGGCACTTTCCGTTTCTCATGAATCAGATGTCGAATCGCTAATATCGGATGCTTAAGTAGCATTCTTGGCCCGGCATAGCGCATCACCAATCGCATTTGCTCTTTCGGGTCTGGTTTATAGCAATGAATCGGACACTTATTACAGGTCGGTTTTGCTTCGCCATAAGGACATCTATCCAGTCGTGTTTCGGCGTAACGCAACAGTTGCTCACACTCCTCACATAACGCGTTATTCTGACGAACTTCACCGTGGTGATCTTTGCAATAGATGTGCACCATCGCAATAACGGTTTTGTACTCCGTTGCGAGCTCACCTTGTAGAATATTGTTATGTTGGAACATGTTTTAATTACCTAATGAGAAACCGTACAGGTTGAGATTAACGCTTTCGCTTATCACATCTTCAACTCGCTCGAACACAAAGCCTAACTTAGTCAGTAGTGTGATACTTCGAATGTTATCAGAGGTAGTGATGGCAACTAAATGATCGATATCAGCATTCTGCTTAGCTTGTTCAATTATCGCCTCCGCGGCTTCTTGGGCAAAGCCTTGACCATAAAACTCAGGAGCAAACCCGTAGCCAATATCATGCGACGCTAAGGTGTCTCTTTTTATTAATCCGCAGATACCAATTGGCGTTGAAGTTTCTTTGATTTCAACCATCAACAAACAGACACCCTTCTCTTCATGCATCTTAAGAATGTTGTTTTCAATGTACTCGACAGCCTTTTCAGTGTCGTTGATTTCCTTATCACCAATGTAACGCAGGAAATCTTCTGAGCTGTATAGTCGTTGAATAAACGCCGCATCTTGAGGTGTGATCATTCTTAATCTTAAACGTTCGGTCTCGACTGACTGCATAGTGATATTTTCCTTGCTGAATACCATGTAAATATTGAGTTCTAGAGCTAAAATGATTATCCTCCACCGCCTAAACTAAATACAAGGCTATGCAGCAATGAACCGTAAGAAAAAAATCAATCAAATTCTAAAAAAGAAGCAGAAACAGGCGAATTCTAAACTGCATAGTAGCAACAAGCCTCGCTACATCTCTAAAGCTGACCGTGCAAAAATGGAAGCTGAAGAACAAGCGAAAGCAGCTCAAGAGCAAGCTGAAGGTTCAGTAGAAGCAACTGTTGAAGCTGAAGAGACAAAAGCTGCAGAGTAAGTTTATACTCTCAGTCCTCTTGTCTGACACTCTTTTCAGAGCCAACAGACAAGAACAAAAAAGCAGCCTCAAATTGGGCTGCTTTTTTGATCCTACCATTTTTAATCGCGCTGGTTAGCCTTTGAATGGCTGCACTTCCCAACGGGCAAACGGTGCTTTTGCGTTGATTCCCGCTCTGCCCCAACGATCAACAGAATCCACTACCAAGATACGCTCATTCGGTACCAATGATTTAATCAAGTTGCTTGGCTTTTTCGCTGTAACTAACCATAGAGCATCATCTTCCGAAAACATCTCTTTAAGCTTGGCTTTGTCCTGCTCTGTCCATTCCAGTTCAGCTTTGAACATGCGTTCTTCAACAAACAGTTGGCTGCCAGAGGCGAAATCTTCCAAGCTTTCTGAAAGCAACAATACTGAATCTACGTCATTGTCGAGCAATACTGCTTGCTGCTTGTTGATCAGTTCACGAACATCCAACATCACACGTTGTAAGTTGCTATCAATCGTTTCAGCTTGCGCAGGCCACAACAACTTAAAGTCGTCAGCCACAATCGCCGCCATACGTGTTAAGTTGGTCGGGTTTAACCATGCGTATTTAGACACATCACCATTCGACAATGTAAGCGCAGCAACGCCTTGTGCACGCGGTGTAATCGCTTGAGCGGCATCAACCTCAACTAAACGGATATTGCTTTGTCTTGCGTATACAAACGTAGGGTCGGCTTGCCAGATCGATGACAACGTTACCGCAACGGTCGCCTTTTCACCCGATTGAAGCACTTTACTCGCACCCTTGGTACCAACCCAATTCGGCAGACGGTCAATACCGTAGCGCTTAGGTGGTAGATATTCGGTCGTAATGTCCGTGCCTTTGGTTAGCTCTGTCGCCAATGCATAAGTCACAGGTGTACTGGTTAGGATGTCTTCTGCATTCACGTTCAGTGACATCAAAGAACCAGCCATTAATACACTACCAAGTACACTCACTTGAGCCGTTGCTTTTACTGAGCTAGCGATACGATTCATTAAACAAGTCATGATTACGCCTTTCTTACAATTCGGTATAGCGTTGCTGCTAGGAAAAACGTTGCAGAAACGATGATGATTGAAGCGCCCGATGGCACTGGCAGTTTGAGTTCCATAGGCAACACGGTTCCAACCAAACATGCGATGGTTGCGAGTAATGCCGACAAGAGAACAAAGCTCCCCATACGTTTAGTTAACAATCGAGCGGTCGCACCTGGAATCAACAATAACGCACCCACTAGAACTGCACCTACGATCTTCACGGCCGCAATTGTCACTAAGGTGATCATCATGACAAACAAGTAATCGTAAAAGCTGGTGTTGTAACCACGAACCTTAGCTATATCAGGGCTGATACAAGTCAGGAGAATGCGGTTGAATGTCGGTATCAAGAGCAAGATGATGATCGCGCAACTACCTGCGAGAATCGCTAAGTCTTGGTCTGTTACCGTAAGAATCGAGCCAAACAGTACGTTTTCAAGCATGTGGATATTGATCTTACGAGCAACATACATCAGTAACGCCGCACCCACAGCCAACGCTAGCGCAAGGAAAACACCCACTAAGGTATCGTATGGAACGTTGGTCCTGTTTCTTACAAAGTGAAGAAGCAGAGCGAAGATCATACAGAAGCTAAACAAACCAATAATTGGGTTTTCTGGTGGCTCGCCAAGCAAAACACCAATAGCGATACCGGTTAACGCTGCGTGGCCGACGGCTTCTGAGAAGAAAGCCAGACGCTTGGCAATCACCAAAGTACCCAGACCACCTAACAGAGGACCAAGTAGTAACGCTGCAACCAAAGCATTGACCATGAAGGCATACATGAAACTGTCTGATAACCAGCCCGCTTCCACGCCACTAATGGCTAGTTGTCGTAACCAATCCATTACGCAACCTCCTTCGATTTGGTCATCGCAGAGCCACTGCTGTAGTGCTGGAACAGGCTCTCGATTTTACTTGGGTGTAAGACTTGTTCGTGTGGGCCACTATCAACCAAGAATCGATTCACAACATGTACGTTCGCTTCGAGTCGACGCACTGCCGTGACATCGTGGTGTACCGCAAGGATCGTACGACCTTCACTAACACATTCACGAATTAACGATTCAAGATAACGAACGCCCTGCTCGTCCATACCCGTGGTTGGTTCATCCAACACCAGTAGACTTGGGTTATCTAATAGCGCTTGGGCAAACAGCACGCGTTGCTGCTCACCACCCGATAACTGTCCCATGCGGCGGTCGCTACGAGTAACCATACCAACGCGATCTAATTGTGCGAGTGCAAGATCCAATTGCTTAGATTTACGACGCCAAAACAATGGGATTCGTGTTTGGTTAAGCAGTACGAAGTCCATTACAGTCAAAGGCAAGCTAGACTCGAAGGTCGCTTTTTGAGGTACGTAACCAATACTCTGCTTTTCTGGCCAGTGGATATTGATTTGGCCAGAGAAAGGCGTAAGGCCAAGCACAGAGCGCAGTAATGAAGTTTTACCGCCACCGTTTGGTCCCATGATCACATGACACTCGCCCGCTTTAAGTTCGAGCGAGATATCATCAAGAATTACGTTGTTATCGTATTGCAGACCGAGTTTATTAATTGAGATTGATGGACCTAACATTATGCGTTCCCGCTTTTAGCTTGGTTCGCCGCCGCAAATTTCATTGCTTCGATTAATGTCTCGAGATTCTTCTGCATCTCAACTTCGACTTTGTCGTCTTGATATTCGCCATGCGTCATGTGAGAGAAACGGTAAAGCTGAACACCCGTTTCCGCTTCAATCGTGTCAACAAAACGGTTTGGCATGTTTAGCTCGTAGAACAACACGTCAATGCCCGATGCGCGGATCTTTTCGATCGTTTCTTGCAACTGGCTCGCACTTGGTTCAACACCGTGTGCAGGCTCAATCACCGCCGCAACATCCACACCAAATTCTTGAAGGATGTAGCCATACGCATTGTGCGTGGTCGCCACCTTCATACCTGAAGTATCTAACTCACCTAATGACAACATCGCATCGCGCTTCATAAAGCGAAATTGCTTTGCGTATTTACGTGCATTCTTACGATAAAAAGCCGCGTTGTCAGGGTCGAGCTTAGAGACCTCACTCGCGATGGTGTAAACCTTTTGAATTGTTGTCGAAAGCCCAACAAAGGTATGTGGGTTAACGGCACCTTGACCAACAGACTGACCAAGAGCAGGAAGTAGAGGCACTTCTTTGTTTGCTTCGATCACGACTAGGTCATCACGTTGCGCGGCTGAAATCACTTTAAGCGCGAAGTCATCGTGACCAATACCGTTTACCACGATGGCGTCCATCTGGCTCAATCTCTTCAAGTCGTTCGGTTGTGGCAAGTAGTTATGCGGATTAAAGCCGGCATCAACCAAAGGAAGGATGTTCACTTTGTCGCCTACTACTGCTTTTACGTAGCTGTAGTAAGGTTGAAGCGTGATACCAATCGTCAGCTTGTTGCTGTCGATCTTATATTCTTTTGCCAATGCATTGGGTGCCATGAACACCGCTAATAACGACATGAACAGAGTCATAATTCGCATAGTAATTCTCTTATTATTAGTGAGCATCGCTTTCATGATGCTGTTCAATTTCTGATTCGTTCACGACCATTTTCCAACCCGTAGACTCTAGCGTGTGTTGGTCAAAAGTAGCGGGCTGTTTCGCTACACCGCCCAAGAAGATCCAGATTTCAGGAGAAACGCTGTTCGCATTTAAAATAAAGGAATCCGCAAAACCATGATCGGTAGGCGTAGCTTGTTCACTTGGAGTAGAAAAGTAATAACCACGCTCGTCCAGTACCCAAGCATGAGAACCTTTGCGCTTCCAACTCTGATCTTCTACAAACGGGGCAACCCATTCATCTTTAAGTGATGCAACACTCGGCCATTCACCATCTGAGTCCATGCGCAGGTCACGGATTTCTTCATGCGCTAAACGCAGCTCTGATAGCATCGCCAAGTTTTCTTGTTCAACATCAGTCACTAGAATTTGATGATCAAGCACTGCTTTAACGTGGGATTCAGCCTGATGAAATGGGATTGCGACAGTTGCAAAGCAAAGGATGAACACAATGATCAGTCCTACCCATTTGCCCTCTCTGCCGCCCGTATCAGCACGTACGCTTTGAATCATCATTTTTCACTGATCTCTACAACATCAACTTCAACTGGAAACTCATGACCTGAATCGAACACAAGGTAGAACTCAGTGTCAGGATGTGGGAATTCAACGATAGAACGTTTATCTGTCATCTCTTTTGCAATCAAGTTGTCTTCGTAATCGTACATCTCAACTGCGTAATCAATCGCTTTGCTGCCATCCGAATAACCCGCTTCACAAGCAACAGTCTTACCTTCAAACCAGCAGCTCATCAGTGGAAAGTGTGCTTGCGCAGGTAATGCAGCGAAACCAAGTCCCAATGCTAAGCAAGGAGTCATTAAAGCGTTAAGTTTTGTTTTTATTGTCATGGTTCGTACCCTAGCCACAGTGCAAATTCTCAGAAGTAAACTGAGCGATAAAGGGCTCAAATGAGCCCTTAAGTTTTTTTGATTCTTAATCAGGGATCTAGCCCCGATATCACAGACTATTGAAGCAGCGCTTCGAACGTTAGGTGAACGTTCGCGCTTGCTTTGTCTGCCAGTGGGTTGTCAATCAACTCACCTTTGTAGTTCGCTTTCATTACGTAACGACCTGCTACGTCTGGAGTAAACGTGATTTCACCGTTCTCATCACTCACCACATCAATCTGCTCTTGGTGGTTGCGGTAAAGCGTACCTTCACGAGTAATCTCCGCTTTCACGTCTTTCTGGATTTCACCGTTGTAGAAGAACTGGAATGTCACAGGTTCGCCTTCAACGATATCTGAAGGGTGTGTCACAGGCTTCATTTCTAGAAGCTTGCCTTCAATTTTGAACACTGAATCCGTTGGCTTACCTACCGTGATGTAGCTTTCTGCACGAGTGAAGCTGATCTGCGTTACCACGTCACGTGATTTTTCAGGCAGAACTGAGTCACGCTCAGCTTTGTTTGCTTTAATCCACTTCACCGTGTCACGGCGACCCGCTTTGTATTGCGTGTAGTAAGACGGCTGGTTGTTGATCGCCACTTTGTGTGTACCTTCTTCTTCAAAATAGAAGTCGAAGATTGAACGACGCTTGCCACGAATAACGAAGTTAGGACGCTCGCTGCGGCCATCTGGCATGATGACATGAGCATTTTCGCTGCCAGCAGGCTTATCAAAAACAAACGTACCGTGAGACGCAGTAACATCGAACGTTAGCCAATCACCACCTTCTTTAGATACAGTAAAGTGAGATGGCAAAATCCAACGTGGGTGAGCTTGTGCCGTTGTCGTTGCTGCTAGGCCGAATGCCATCACACCCGCTAGAGCAAGTGCTTTGATTTTTGTCTGTTTCATCATGTTCAATTCCATTATTTATAATTGTTAGCCGTGTCGCTCTATCTGAGCCTACGATGACCACTGTCTATTCTGTTCAGCTTGGTTTTACTGTTCGCACTTACTATTTAGCGATGTAGTTCAGGGTGATTTCACCCGTCTCTTCCGTTGCTTTTAAATCGTAAGATACGTTTGAATCTGTGAGTGATACTTTTTGGCGAAGGTAGTTACGGCCACCATGTTCACGAACCACTTCGATATGAACCGTGTACTCGCCTTGTTCTAGTGCTTGGCCATCATCACTCTTACCATCCCAAGCGAAACGGTACTTGCCAGCTGGACGCGTTGCGGATGTCACAGCGTCAACAAGATCACGATCGTAACGGCCAACCTTTCTCCACCAGCTGCGTAGATCTTTCAGCCATTCATCTTTACCGACCCAAAGTTCAATGGTTTTCACTGACTTTCGTTCGCTGTTCTCTACCCACACCGCCACATAGGGACGCGCATACATAGAGGTATCAATCTTTGGAAGCTCGAAGCTCACATCAAGTTTTGCCGTATCAGGAATCGCTTGTGCCATACCTAGGCTTGGCAAAAGAGATAAAGCAAGAAGCGCCTTGCTCCAGTTCATTTTTTTCATGTTTAACAACCTTTTAAATCCGTTTAACCTTTAATTCGTTCTTCAAGCTGATTCATCAACCCACTTCATCAAGCTAATTAAGGGTTAAGGTACGGCGACAAAATAGATAGCAAGCGAGATTGCAGACCCAAACACCGTCCATTTGATGGAAGTATTAAGCGTCTTTTTCTTAGGTAACAGTAAGCACACGCCAGTAAGCACAAAGAAGATCATCAATAGCGCAGTGATATCGATAAACCATTTCCATACTTCACCGCTGTTACGACCTTTATGCAGATCGTTCAACAATGCGATAACGCCGTAATTAGTGGTTTCGACTTCTACAAACTCAGACGTAACGTCAACAAAAACGGAAGCGTTGTAGCCGGGTCCTTTGAAGTCCATAGATACCTCACCGATGAGCAACTCACCATCTTCAATCTCTGCATAGATGTCCAAACCAGAAGGAACGCCGGAGAGGTTGGCTTCTTCGAACAGAAACGTTTCAAAGGCTGTCTCGTCAGCTTTTAAACGTCCGTCTTGAACCGTAAATAAACTTGTAGGAAGCGTTAGCGTAGAGCGTTGGATATTGGGTTGGCTTGATTCAAATAACTCAGGTCGGTTCAGGGTGATACCGGTTACTGAGAAAAAAAGAACCACGAACAGAAGCGCCATAGAAATATAAACATGAAGTCGACGAGCCCATGACTGAACCGCCCTACTTTTTAACGACATACAAACCAATACCTATAAATTTTATGGCGACAATTTAGTTGATAATCATTCGTATTGGCATTCAATTTACATTGTTTACGTTTGCCGAGTGGCAATTTACATAACATTACATGGGAAGTAATCGAACTGTATGCATATTCTTGCTAACGTGTACTAAAGGGATTTGATTCGTTTTATTAGAGGTTATTGATAACAGGGTCAAAGCTCAAAAAAGCTCAATCTCAACATGCTTGATTGAGATGGGTTTAAGGTAACAGTCGTAGCTTTAAGGATAGAAAGTTGGGACTATTTGATCACTGGTTTGATGATAGCTAATGAAGCTTAAAAGGATTTGAAATGCGTATTTTTGTTTTGGCTTTTGCTGCGCTAGTGACGGCGTGCACCAGCCAAATAATCAGCACGGAAGAACATATTCAAGAATACATCGGTTCAGACATAACCGATGTACAAGAACGTTATCTCACCGAACGGTCACGCCCTATCAGTTTTTGGGCGTCTCGAAACTATGCTTGGATTGAAACCAAGAAACCGTTAGACAATGGTTATACAGTACACGCATTCAAAAACCCTTATCGTGACTGCACCATTAATTGGGTTGCTGATACCAGCGGCGTGATTCAAAGTGCTACGTCCAGCGGCACGATGTGCGAGCCTTAACTGCCGCATTGGAACGATAAAGTTCAAAAAGCTTTAACCGCCAAAACTAAAAAGGGTGTCATTTGAACCATCAAATGACACCCTTTTCTCTATATTACTTTCTCTTGTCTTCTGTTGTGCTATTCGCAGTTAGACGTTGCCGTTATCACTCACTGTTCTTAGCTGAGTCAGATATTTAATCCAACCTTTTGCCTCAGAAGAAGGCTCAATGTTGTTCGCACGTTTCGCTTGAGCAAGAGCATTATCAAGATTCTTTAGCTTGTACCATGAACGTACTTTCGCTAAAGCAACATCAGCTTGCTTGTTCTTGTCTTTCACTTTATCCAAAACAACCAGAGCACGATCGTAGTAACCTTGCTGAACCAGTAATTGAGCCACATTCCAATGATATTGCGTGTCCTTTTTAGACGCTAACGTCCATACTTCAATAGCACTGTCCCACTCTTTCGCTAACTGCCAGTAGGTTGCTTGCTCAGCCAGGAGTTGAACATCGCTGTTCGCATCATCTAACTTAGCGATCTCTTGTGCTGCACGCTCTGGAATACCACGTTTAGCATAAAGCTGAGCCAGTAATCGGCGGTCTGAGTTTTTCAGCTCTACCCCTTGAAGATCAGCCAACGCTAGTGTGTTCAATGCATCGCGGTTACGCTCTAGTCTTAACTGAATACCCACAAGTTGACGCCACCAGTTGTCTTTTTCTGGCTGAAGTTCAATCAGGCTTTCCAGTGTTGGAATAGATTGCTTCCATTGCTTTAACTGTAGTTGTGCACCCAATTTTAGCGAAAGAGGCGACAGTTCTGATTTCGCATTGAACTTGTCGCGATTACCAATAGCAACCAGTACTTTTGACCAGTTTTCAATTTGGTATTCAGCTTGTGCAATTCGCATCCAAAGCGTGTCTTTCTTTTCCTTTTCAGGCGCTGTTTTTACTAACTCGTAGTAATGTGGAAGCGCGTTTTTGAACTGTTGATCGTTTAATAACAGATCCGCAAGCATACGCTTCGTTATCCAAGCTTGTTCATCCACCAGCAAATTGGTATCGACGGCGTATGTAAGCTGCTTAATCGCCTTATCGGTTTTGCCATCTTGCCAGTAAAAAACACCTAGCATACGAGCTACGTACGCTTTGTCGTAGCCCTTAGAAAGCTCTAAACCTGCTAGTACGTCAATGGCCTGTTTAACCTGTTCATCTTGAGCAAGCTTATGCGCCTTTTGAACACGAATAGCAGTATATTGGGTTAGCTCTTGTGCCTGTGTTGTAAGGGGCATTAACAACAAGCCCACTAATATCCATATATGTTTCATCATTTTGCCAACTTAAACTCTAGTTTCACGGTTTGACCAACCTGAGCTATCGCTTTTCCATCGACGACTTTCGGTTGATATTTCCATTTTTTAAGTGCTCTCATCGCTTCACGTTCAAACATACGACGTGGGTTTGCGTCAGTGACTTGAATGTCAATTGGACGTCCCGTTTCATCGATAGTAAAAGACATAATCACATGGCCTTCAGCTCCACGCTTAAGCGCTTTCGCTGGATAACGAGGCTCTACTCGATACAAAGGCATTGCTTGTTGGTTTGACCCAAAATCAGAGAATGTCGGTGCGTTAATCGCTAAGCCATCAATGGATGTGTTCAAATCCAATGAAGGCAAAGAAGACATCGAATTCAGAGGCGTAACTTCAGCTTGTGACTGAGACGTTTGCGCTTCCGGTGGCGGCTCTGGCATTTCTGGTTTTTCAGGGACTGCGCGTTGTCTTCTTTGAACTTCTTGTTCTTGTTCCACCATTACCATGTTGAAACTTAACGTCTCGCTATCGTCTGGTGAACGTTGGTGGCCATTATCGACCATCCAAGCCATGAAAGAAAACAGCGCTAAGCCCAACGCGCCCGCTAGCGGTAAAGCAAGAAATAGGCGAATCATTTATGAAGATCCTCCAAGATCATCGCTTATCAGCAGCAAGCGCAATGTTTTTAACACCTGCACCTTTCGCGGCATCCATCACTTTAACAACAGTACCGTTGTAAGCGTGTTCATCCGCTTGAATAACCAAAGAAGCATCAGGTTGTTCTAGCAACAAGTGCTCTAACGTCGCTTGGACACGTTCAACATCTACGACACGCTTGTCGATGAAAATGTCGTTTGCAGAAGTAATCGCAACAAAGATGCCTGCATCCTTTTGGCTTACTACGTTAGAAGCTTGTGGGCGATTGACTTCCACCCCTGATTCACGAACAAATGAACTGGTCACAATAAAGAAAATAAGCATGATAAAGACAATATCAAGCATCGAAGTAAGGTCTATTTGAGCCTCTTCGTTTTTAGAATGACGTCGACCGAGTCTCATCGTTGACTCCTTAAAGATTTTTCTAATTTCAATTCTAAGCGGTTACATACTTTCGCTAAGCGAGCGTGAACGAACATGCCCGCTAACGCTGCAACCATGCCTGCCATGGTTGGCAGTGTTGCTAACGAGATACCTGAAGCCATCAATTTAGGGTCACTGCTGCCTTGTGTCGCCATAACATCAAAAACAGAGATCATACCGGTTACAGTGCCTAGCAAGCCCAACATCGGGCAAATAGCGACTAACAGCTTAATAAAATTCAAGTTTTGGTTAAGCAAGATACTCGCTTGCCCTAACCAACCTTCACGAATGGCTTTGGCATGCCAAGAAGAGTGATCTTCTCTTTCATGCCATTTCGCTATCCAAGCTTGGCGTTGCTTAGGAAAGTAGAACGCAAGATAAAGCACACGTTCTACCACAAGCACCCAATACACTAGGACGACAGCCGCTAGCCACCACAGGACGAAACCGCCCTGCTCCATAAAGCTTGATAAAGACAGCAGCCAGTCACTCGTTAACCAACTCGCTGGTAATAGAGAACCCGACAAAATATCCATTACGCAGCAGTCCCAACTGGTGAAACAACAGCGTTTGATTCAACGGTCTTTTCAGCCTGCTCAGCAACAAGACCAATACCTTGCTTCTCAAGAATATTGCGAATGTTTTCTGCTTGAGTGCTAAGAATGTTGTGTGCCAGTAGAAGAGGCATTGCCGCAACCAGACCAAGTACCGTAGTTACAAGCGCCATCGAGATACCACCCGCCATAACTTTAGGGTCGCCATTACCAAACTGAGTGATCACTTGGAATGTTTCGATCATGCCGGTTACTGTACCTAAAAGGCCCAACATTGGTGCTAGTGCCGCCAATAGCTTAAGCATCGATAGACCTTTCTCTAGGTGAGTCTGCTCATCAACTACCGCTTCTAAAAGTCGCAACTCTAACGCTTCAACCGTTTGGTTTTGTTCCTTGTTGTACATCGCAAGAACACGACCTAGTGGGTTATCACCCGCTTGCTCAGGGCTCTTAAGTTGCGCGCGAATTTTCTGGCGTGCGATAGCAAGAGAGACACCACGAACTAATGCGATGATTAGACCAATAGCTAGTAGGCCAAGAATCACTTTACCAACCACACCACCCGCTTGTAGACGGTCAGTTAAACTTGGCGTAAGTGCTAATTGCTCTAGCATAAACCCGCGAGAAGGATCGACAACCACGTTAGATACTTCACCATTCGCTAACGAAGAAAGTGACGCTAACGTTGGACCATTTTGTGGTTGCTTAAGGTAAGCGATCGCATCTTCACGCTGAGTGTTCCAGCTAACATAGCCTTGCTCTGTCACAAGACCAATCGAACCTAGTCGGTAAGCGTCAACCTTGTTTGTATTGCCTTCACCATTAATGAATGCAATTTGAGATTTGCTAAGCTCAGAACTCGCTTGGATCTGTTCAACCATGCTCATCCACAAACCGGTCAGCTGTGGCATTGAAGGCAGTGATTTAGCATCAATGATTTGATCAACAGTTGCAGTGTGTTCAGCACGATCAACACTATTCACGGTTGAGCTAAGCTCTGCGCCGAGTTCTTTTGCGTTTTGACGAACGACACCGAACAGCTCGCCTAAGCTACCGGTTTCTAAACGCAGCTTCTCTTCTAAGCGAGCAAGCTTGTTTTCGTTATCACTGAACGTTTGAGTCAGAACATCTGTCGCACCTTGGATAGACGTACGCTTCGCTTCAAGCTGAGCTTTGATCGCTTTCAGTTCTTGTTCTGTCTTTTTGAAATCAGCTTCACGCACTACGTTGTGAGAAGCTTGAGTTCGACTCTCTGATTTTGCTTTATTAACTAGCTGAGCCGTCGTATCTGATGCAGAGAAAGCTGAAAATGAAAGTGATGTAATGCAAAGCAATGCTGCTAATGGCTTTAAGTTCATTACTTAACCTCCGCAACAGTTAAAGAAACAGGTAAAGTAATTAGGCTTGGCGCCGCTTGTTGGCTTGCAATGTCGTAAGCTTTATCTAGCTCAGATTTCATTGAAGAATCTAGCTCTTGCCACTGATTTTGTGTTTGATTCCAAGACCAATATTGGCTGCCATTTAGGTTACGAGCCACCAAAGAGATACGACCTAGGTGCAACACGTCAGCTTCAATCGTTCTGTCGTTGCTCAATGCAACGCGGCCTTGGTAAGCACCGAGCTTGATGCCGTAGTCCATCTCGATTTGGTAAGCTTCCAGGATACGACGATACTTCTCAGCATCACTCACATCAGCACGAGTCATCATTGCTTGTAGCTTTTCTACTCTTTCTAGACGCTGTTCTTTCTTAATCGGCACGTCTTTCTCTACCAACTGTTCAAGACCATCGATCATTTGATACATCAATGGCACAACACCTTGGCGTGTGTATTTGATTTCTTCGATCTGCTCTTCAATGCTTTGAGCTTCTTGGTTTTGGCTCTCAACTAATGCAGCAAGGTGATCGTGATAGATTTCTAGGTTTTTAACTTCTTCTTGCAGACGCTCAATCTCAGCTTGCAGCATTAAAGTCGCTTGTGAGCTTTTATCAATAACCTTTTGGCTCGAAGCCGACGCGTTATTGGTCTTGTTTTGAATTGATTGAGCTTGATCCAAGCTGTTTGCCATAGAAGACGTTGCAACCAAACTGATGGCAAGCGCTAGGCTAGTTTTTAAAAGATTCATAATTGTAGTCATTTACTATAGAAGAAGGTCAAATACATTTTATTGATAAATACTATTATTGATAAGCACTCTCATTATCATTAAAAGTCACTCGCATTACTAGGGATATTTTACTGAATAGCAGAATCACGAAAGGAGAAAGCCGAAACTTTCCCCTTAGTATTTAGGCTAACAATAGTACCCTACTAACAAATTAGTATTTTACCTGTAAAGTCGCCATGTAGTTACGGCCTTCGCCGATTACTACGTCTTCAGCAAATTGGTGGTTTGAAGATGTTGAACCGCCACCCGCTAGGTATTCTTTATCAAATACGTTCTCGACTGTTAGACGCGCTACGAAATCAAGAGAATCGTCGTACTTAAGCGTGTATGCAGCACCCATATCTACACGTGCGTAGCCGTCTTTCTTGAATGTGTTCGCGCTATCGCCGTAACGAGAACCTTCGTAGATAAGACCCAGGTTCACATCAACTTCGTTTGTTGCTGCATAGGTAGACCAAACGCTTGCTGCAAACTCAGGTACGTCTACTGGACGGTTACCTTCATATGTTTCATGGTTCGTGATTTCAGCATCTAAGTACATTGCAGAACCAGACATTGAGAAGCGCTCTGAAATAAAGCCTTGTGCGGCTAGCTCAGCACCACGGTGAACTTGTTCGCCACCTTGTGTCTTCGTCCAATCGCCTGATGAAGTGTCTTCTACATCCATTGAAATGTTTTCTTGGGTAATATCGAATACCGCACCAGAAACGAATAGACGTTCGTCCATCAGTTCCCACTTAGTACCGACTTCGTAAGACACGCCCGTTGCTGCGTCAAGAAGTTCGCCATCGTTGGTGTAGTTGCGGCTTCCGCTAGACACAACACCTTGTGGTTCGAAACTTTCAGAGTAAGAAGCGTAGATACTACCGTTTGATGCTGGGTGGTAAATCAGGCCAAGCTTAGGCGCTACATTTTCTTCTGCTACGCCATCACTTACTTTACGGTCGAAACGAGCACCCGCAAGAACTTGCCATTCATCATTAATAGTAATCAAATCTTGGATGTAGAAGCCCCAAGTATCGTAAGTACTCATCTTACCTAGCGATGTTGGACCCACTGACGGCGCTGGTACTGTTGCACCTGGTGCGTATTCAGCGCTGCTGAAGCGATCCATACCACGGTAATAGCTGTAGCCTAACCAGTTAGCACCGAATAATAGTTGGTGCTCTGTGCCCGCAAGATCAGCGGTTGTTGTTAGATCAACGTAAGCCGTTCTGAAACGCCATTTATCATGACGGTAGTTACCGCCTTGAGTCACGGTGCCCGTACCATCAGGATTCATATTTGAAAAGCTTGGGTAGCTTTCCATATCAATACGTTCGAAATCTTGGTAGTTGAAACCTGTTTTTAATGACCATGTATCAGTCAGGTTAGCAGCAATATCAAAACCAACGTTCTCAACATCATTCTCGATCTGTGACCACTGTGCATCCCAGATGTGCTTGTCGCTACCTACTCGGTTGCCGTCTAGCGTGTATAAAGCGCCAGAATCTACGCTACCTTCGTCGTTAGTTTTGTCGTAATGAACAGAAACTGTCACGTCTTCAGTTACATCGTAATCAACGAATACACCACCAACAAAACGTTCTGTTTGTGGTTCAGTTCCGTCACCATAAGTTCTCCAAGAGCCGTAGCTTTCTTTAGATAGAATCGCGCGACCACGTAGAGTTTCAGCGTCGTTCAAAGCGCCACTTACATCTACCGTTGTACGAGAATGGTCATTAGAACCAATATCTTGGCTAACACTTACTTGCGTATCGTAAGTTGGCTTTTTGCTTACCATGTTGATCAAACCACCTGGTGCAGAAATACCGTAAAGAAGACCAGAAGGTCCTTTTAGTACTTCAACACGCTCTAGCAGTTCGATTGGTTGACGGTAGTGAGACCAATGTTGCTGGCCATTTTTAAGGAAGCCCGAAGAGCTTTCTACCGAGAAACCACGTAGAGAGAAACGTTCACGGTTACGGCTTGTACCGCCAGCACTTACACTCGCGTCATTCTTAAGCACGTCACCAAGCGTTGTTGCACGCTGTTCATCGATGATTTGCTCATCGATTACTAAAACTTGTCCCGGAGTCTCTAATTGAGTCGCCTCCATGCGCATTGCTGTTGTGTTCGTGTCGGCTTTATAACCGTAGTCACGACCTTCAACAACCATATGCTCGTCTGTTTTTACTGTTTCTGCCAATACTGCTGGTGAAGCTAATACTGCGCCGATCACTAAAGCCAATGGGCTCTTTGAAAACATATCCTTTACTCCGCTTTTATTCTTTTAGACGAACACTTTGTTATTTATTCGATGTGTTCGCTGAACCGTTGCCGGTACCACTGAATTATTTCGGGAGTGAATATAAGTGATAACTATTACCATTTGCATTAAATTTACATTCTTTGCATTCGTAAAGTTTTGTAAAGGCCTGTCGGTGAGTCATATTTGAGGAGTTCAACAAAACCATTCAATACAAATAGTTAAGGCTCATGGACGTAAATCGACTGGTTATCTTCACCGAATTTTTTGAAACAACGGTATTTGTTCAGTCAATTGAAGACGTGAAGATTGATAAGAAAATCATCTCTTCTTATTTACTACCTTTGAAACGACAAATTTATGTATAAAACCCTCGATAGATGTAAATTAATAGTGAATTATTTTGTTTTTATTTGTTTAATTTACACAATTATCAGTGATTTTGATCACATCTATAATTCCAAACTCATTTTTTGTTTTTCGAATTGATTATCCGACTGCTAATCTCCTGCTCACTTTGAAAAGGTATCAAAGTTATAAATAATAAGGAGTGTTCTAAATGAATACCAAGAAACCTATGTCTCTGACTGGTCGAGTAATCCTCGGTATGGTCGTAGGTATATTAACGGGATTCGCCATTCAATCCCTTTTTGCAGACAACGGATTTGTTAACAACTACATCGTTAACGGACTCTTTGAAGTGGGCGGACAAATCTTTGTCGCCAGTTTAAAAATGCTTGTTGTGCCTCTAGTCTTCGTTTCACTAGTGTGCGGTACAAGTTCTCTTAAAGACTTATCAACTCTTGGCCGTATGGGTGGCAAAACGCTTGCACTTTATATCGGTACTACTGCCGTTGCCATCACTCTAGCATTAACTATCGGTAACCTGTTCCAACCTGGAGCTGGTGCGGATCTTACTGCTGCGAGCTCTTTCAAATCAGCGGATGCCCCTTCTCTGGGCCAAGTAATCATCGACATGTTCCCAACCAACCCTATTCAGGCGATGGCTGAGGGCAAAACGTTACAAGTTATCGTATTTGCAGTGTTGTTTGGTATCGCAATCAGTGCAGCGGGCAAACCCGGTGAACGTATCGCTGCAGTTTTCTCTGATCTAAACGAAGTGATCATGAAGCTAGTTGCGCTACTAATGAACCTTGCTCCTTACGGCGTATTCTTCTTGATGGCGAAACTGTTCTCTGGCCTTGGCTTAGGTGCAATTTGGAACCTAGCAGAATACTTCTTAGTGCTTGCTGGTACCCTGCTGTTGCATGGCTTGGTGACTTACAGCGCGATGCTTAAAGGATTCACAGGTCTTAGTCCGATTACGTTCCTACGTAAGATGGAAGATGCAATCATGTTTGCATTCTCAACAGCATCTTCGAACGCAACAATTCCAGTAACTATGGAAACGGCTAAGAACCGTATGGGCGTAGACAACAAAGTCGCTTCTTTCACAGTACCACTAGGTGCAACTGTGAACATGGACGGCACTGCAATCATGCAAGGTGTTGCGACGGCGTTTATCGCGCAAGCGTACAACATCGACCTTTCAATGGGTGATTACCTAATGGTTATCCTAACGGCGACACTGGCGTCTGTTGGTACTGCAGGTGTCCCTGGTGTTGGTCTTGTTATGCTAGCGATGGTATTGAACCAAGTTGGCCTGCCGCTTGAAGGTATTGCTCTAATCATGGGTGTTGACCGCCTTCTTGATATGATTCGTACCGCTGTAAACATCACAGGTGATAGTGCCGTATCTATCATCGTTGCTAAGTCTGAAGGCGCTCTAGACGAGTCTCGCTTCAACGACCCAGCAGCAGGTGAGAAAGAAGAAGAAGTTAAGCTAGCTCGCCAACAGGCATAGTCTCGCTTATCTTATGCTCTTGTCTTCAAGCTCAGGCGTAATTAATGGCTACGCCTAGCCCATACCAAAGCGCATAAAGAAAAACGCCACTGCAGATGCAGTGGCGTTTTTATTGGGTATCGCTTAAGTCAGTACTACTGAGTTGGGACAGTTATCAATTTAAGGTAATTATCAATAGGGAAAGCTAATCACCGATTGGGAACATCAAGTTCACTCTCAGCCCCCCACCTTCTCTATTCTCAGCAGTTACATGTCCATTCATCACACCCATCGCTTCTTTAACAATCGCAAGGCCCAGACCGTAGCCACCAGACCGTTTGTCTCTTGCTGATTCAATACGAGTAAACGGGTCGAATATACCTGCAATCTTGTTATCAGGAATACCGTCACCGTCATCTTCTACAGATATTACACTGTAACGTCTATCCATTACCTGTTCGTATGTCGTCACGACCACATGAGCGTTCTCACCCGCGTATTTAATGGCATTCCCGACCAAGTTACCAATGACTCGAAGCAGTAGCCTCTCATCAACGTTCACCATTGATATCGGCGTCTCTAGGGAACCAATCAAAGTTTGATTCGGTTTTAAATCGTTTTGCATCTGCGCGATCAACATTGAACAATAGTGCTCAAGGTGCATTAAACTTAACTTGAAGTCATAGCGAGAGGTTTCTAAGCGGCTAAATTCAAGTATCTCACCCACCAGCTTATTCATCTCTTCTGTTTCATTTTCCATTCGTTCTAGCAAACCAATGCTTTTATCATCAACCTTGCTGCGCAGCAGGTGTAGTGCGAGGTTTTGCCTTGCTAATGGTGTTCTTAACTCGTGTGAGACATCACGAATCAAACAACGTTGCTTTTCAGCCAGAGATTTAATCTCAAAGGTCATATAATCAAAATCGTGTGCAAGCTCGTTGAATTCACGCGTGGTGGAGTTCAACTCCGACACCACACTGACCGTGAAGTCACCTTGAGCCAGTCTGCGGCTCGCTTCTCTCAATCTATCCAACGGTTGCTGAAGGCTTTTGGCCATGATAATCGAGAACAGAGACAATACGACCAATGCAATCAATGCTTTAAGCATATAGGAATATGGCGCAAAAGATTTTGCGGGATGAAACTGGTGCGGTAGTTGGATAACCAGTGTTTTACCGTTATCCAGTGGTAGGCCGAAGATCGGCTTACTCACACGATCACTAAGTTGGTGATCTAACGTTCTTAAGTATTTGAGCTTAAATTCAAAATGTGGGTGCATGTGACGATGTGTGATCGGACGATTGTCTTTGTCGATGACGAACAGATAATACTGCTGAGCATTACCCCAGTCCGCGAGTTCATCCATGTCCCCTTCTTCGATCAACACATTCGCTTGGTAAGCAAGGTCGAGCATTTCCGCTTTTACCGATTCTGGGACTTTAAGCAGCGCTTTCATCAAGGCTCTTTCAGCGACACCTTGCAGGATCAAAATACTCACCAAAATGACGGTCAGGTAACTGAACAGTTGGAAAGTGAGTCCGTCTTTACGCTTAGCAATAAAATCAGGGCAACGCAGCAGTTTTTTACTCATGCTCCGACCGACTCTAGGTAACTGTAACCTTTACCACGAACGGTTTTTATATGTTGTTTAGACAAACCTGCCTGAACGAGCTTTCTACGTATATTGCTGATATGCATATCTAAATTACGATCGAAGGGACACAATTCTTTCTTGAGTACATGGATTTGCAGATCAGATTTTGAGACGACAATACCGTCATTTTTGACCAAATAATCAAGCAAGTCTTTTTCAGTGCCAGTTAATGGCAAACGAGAGAGTTGTTCACACAAGCCGTGATTAGAGGAAGCTAAAGATTGTCTTTGGCGTTCAAAACCCACTCGGCGCAAGATCACCTTAATACGGGTTAAGAGTTCAGGAACATTGAAAGGTTTAGCGATGTACTGGTCGGCGCCTGCTTGGTAGCCATCGAGCATTGAGGCATCGTCGTTAAGCGCGGTTAGCATAAGAATGGGAGTAGCAAAACGCTGACAAATACGTCTTGCTACTTGAATGCCGCTTAGGTTCGGAAGCATTACATCGAGTAGAACCAAATCGACAGGGTGAGATTGAATAAACTCAAGCGCGGATTCACCGCAATGAACAGTATCAACGTGATACCCCTCATTTTCTAACACTTCACCCAGTAATTCACACAACTGAATATCATCATCAACAACTAAAACGCGAGACATTACACATACCGATAAATAAGAACTGTTTGCATTCTAATTATCGTTATTATTGATTTCAATTATAAAGTGCCCGATTTCCTCTATAGAAGAAAATCTTTTTCAATCGGTACAAATTTTGATGCAGAATCGATAAGATTTTGAGCAGTTAACCCGGGAACACCATACACTTCAACAGGCTTGCCAAAGCGCTCTTTGATTCGATCTACAAGGATTTCGAAATCACCGTCTCCTGATACCAAAACAATCGTATCAACCGTCTCAGCAAGTTCTATCGCGTCTAACGCAATACCCACATCCCAATCGCCTTTTGCACTGCCATCTCGACGCTGAATAAACGGCTTTAACTTCACATTAAAGCCCACACCACGAAGGATATGATGAAATTGACGCTGCTTTGGATCTTGGCTTGAGATTGCGTAAGCATTAGCTGCAATAACGTTACGCCCTTCCGTGGCAACATACCAAAACTGGTTATAGTCGAAGTTAGAACGGTATTTGTCGCGCGTCGTGTAGTAAACGTTCTGAACGTCGACCAAAATTGCTATGTTTTCCATAAATTCATACCTTTAGATTTTCCGTATACCCTATTCTATTCAATTGTAAAATGCGAGTCGCTTTACTCAATAAAAATGAACCTGCCAGCTATCGTTAACGCAAATCTAATATCTTTAGCGTAAAGCTAAGTGTCTTTACGTAATCCTAACTATGCTTATTGTAAGTGGATTTGTTTTGAGCGTTTCTTAGGTGGTTCTGATCTTCACCTTCTTCTTTACGTAGCGTTCAAATCGTACTCAGGCTTAGAGTTTTTAAAGGGAGGTTGGCAATGCTGCACCGACAAACACACAATTCGATAGTAAGCATCGACACAACCAAAGCGATGCAAACTTTAAATCAACCATCAAACTCTGGTAGCTGGTTTAGTTTGCTTAAACTACTGACCATCAGCACGGTAATAATCATGAGCTTAACCATCAATTCAGTACTCGCCTACCCCGCTTATTCTCACTCAAAGCCTTTGCCACACCGCAGTGTGATTTATTTCGCTCCAAAGGAAGATTCAATCGTTAAAGAGTTTCTGAATGAAGTGTTGCTCAATAACTGTCAATTGGACGAACGAGATGTCGTCATTATGGTTATTGCTGAGAGTGGTTACACAGTCCCAACTTGGTTAGAAGAAGAGTTTAACTTAGAAGCAGTCACCAGTATTTACGAGATCCCGAAAGGATCACATACCGCTGTTTTGATTGGTAAAGACGGGAAAGAGAAGCACCGATGGAGTGGCAAAACAGATTGGAAACAGATCACCAATATCATTGACGAAATGCCGATGCGCCAACAAGAAATGCAGCGACAAGGCAGCCGCTGCAGTATTTGATTCTTGATGGACTCAGTAGTGGCTTAGAGATCCAATTAGAAGGTCAAACGATCAAGCTTGTTTGTTAAACCAAGCAAGTTTTTCATGGAGCTGAGCCACGCTGCCTACAACAATCAGCGCTGGGCTCTTTGCGACGCTCGCAAGGTCAGCTAAATCACGTAACCCACCTCTAAACACCTTTTGTTCTTGGCGTGTACCGTTTTCGATGATCGCAACTGGCATGTCAGCTCGCATACCATTATCGAGTAGATTCTTCTGAATGTTCGGACTCTCTTTCAAGCCCATGTAAAACACGATGGTATGGTTGTGCTGAGCAAGAGATTGCCAGTCAATATCTTCGCCATCTTTCTTCAAGTGACCTGTAATAAACTGCACGCTTTGTGCATGATCACGGTGCGTCAACGGAATGCCCGCATAAGCCGTTGCTCCGGCAGCAGCTGTGATGCCCGGAATCACTTCAAATCTCACGTCATTCTCAGCTAACGTTTCACACTCTTCACCACCACGACCAAAGATAAACGAGTCACCACCTTTTAGACGCACTACGTGTTTGTTCTCTTGAGCTTTGGTCACTAATAGTTGGTTGATCTGATCTTGCGGTACGCAGTGATGATCGAGCTTTTTACCCACATACAGCATTTCCGCTTCTGGGTTAGCCATCGCCAAAATATCTTTTGATACCAAACGGTCATAAACCAACACGTCTGCTTGTTGAATCACTCGTGCCGCTTTTAACGTAAGTAAGTCTGGGTCGCCCGGACCTGCACCTACTAATGAAACAAATCCTGTGTTTCCTGTTTTAACATTCGATGGCGATACTTCTGACATGCTTTGCTCCGAAAGTTAGCTTGTTATATTTCAAGCTTAATTCTGTATGACGATTCATCGTTGTATGAATCACCAATATCCCTACTTCTTAGACTATCAGTTGTTGCCATAAAACTTTACGATTAATTCTAATCAAGATAGAAGTTTATATAACAAAACAATCTATTACGTTGGAAAACCCTGACATTTGCACCATCATCAAGCACACATTGCTCGCCTTAGGTGCACGGTTATCAAAGTAGAGAGTGTTAAGATCAAAAAAGCCCCAAATCAACAGCTTGGGGCTTAACACACATTATTAGTTGCTCATTAACCTAGAACTATCTAATTACTTAGCGCCTAGAGAAGGAGCTGTTTTAGCATGAGTTAGGTATAGAGGAACACACGTCATTAATAGACCACCAACGATGTTACCTAGGATTGTTGGGATAAGGTTGAAGTTCAACCATGTCGCGATACCAAAATCAGCGCCAAGAATCATACCTAGTGGGAATAGGAACATGTTTACCACTGTGTGCTCAAATACGAGTGCGAAGAAGATGAAGATTGGGAACCACATCATTGCTACACGGCCAGATACTGTGCGTGCAGTCATGTTGCCAATCACACCTAGACATACCATAAGGTTACAGAAGATACCGCGTACGAAACACGTGATCCATCCGTCCATACCCATGTTTTCAAAACCTAGGCTACGACCTGTAGAAACAGCAATGAACTTTTGAGCAACAGCGTTTGGTTCTAAAGAGAAGTTACCCGTTAGTGATACTGCAACAAGGAAAGCAACAATCAAAGAACCGATAAGGTTACCAAGACCAACAATACCCCAACAACGTAGGATACGACCCCAAGTAATACCTGGGCGGTTGTCGAATTTCGCTAAAGGTGCAAGGCCGAATACGCCAGTTACTAGGTCATAACCCATTACACTTAGAATGACGAAGCCAACTGGGAACACAAGTGCGCCAACAAGGCCAATACCGGTTTGAACCATTGCTGTAATAGCAACAACAACCGCTAGAGAAAGGATGATACCAGCCATAGTGCTTCGAATCAGAAGATCGCGAGTACTTGTTTTCGTTTTCGCTTCACCCACATCAATCATCGTTTGAACGAATTCAGCTGGTTTGTAATCAGGAGACATAAGGTTGTCCTTAAAAAGTTTAAATTAAAAGTTAAAATTGGATAGGAAAAGGCTCTAGTTGCCGAGTTAAGGCAATATCGAGAACTAGAACCCTTGAACTATCAAATCTTACTCATCCGAAGATTAAGCAGAGATTTCTACAGCGCCTTTGGCAACACGAGCTTTGTACGCTTTCACGTTGAAGTTCTCGTCTTCCATGCACACACCTGTGGCTAGGTTAAAGCGTTGCTTCTTAAGTGGGCTTGCTACCCAAAGCTCTTCTTTGTGCTCAACAATCAAGCCACGTGATAACACGTTTGACTGGAAGTAAGGGTCTGTGTTGCTAATCGCGAATACTTCTTCAGCTTTCGTTGGGCGGAATACAGCTACTTGCTCACCACCAACCAACGCACAAACACCTGTACCTGGGATAATGTCTTCGATCTTACAAACTTTGGTAAATGCCATGATGTCGTCTCCCCTTAAACAGATTCTACGTGAATGATGTCGCCCTGATGCTTTGAAGTAATGGCTTCAGGGTGTTTCTCAGTGAATGTCGCAGGACGGTGTTGTTCACGACCATCTTCAACAAACACAACGTTATCATCGCGGTCATCAGCATTGATGAAGTGTGCAAAGCGCTTAAGTTGAGCTTCGTCGTTGATTGTATCTGTCCATTCACAAGCGAAGTTATCAACTAGGCCAGCAATGTCAGTTTCAAGTTGGTCATTGATACCAAGCTTGTTGTCTACAATCACTTCACGTAGGTAATCAACACCACCTTCTAGGTTGTCCATCCATACCGAAGTACGTTGTAGTGGCGCAGCCGTGCGGATGTAGAACATCATGAAACGGTCGATGTACTTGATTAGCGTTTCTTGGTCTAGGTCGCTTGCCAGTAAGTCTGCGTGACGAGGTTTCATACCACCGTTACCACATACATACATGTTCCAACCTGCGTCAGTCGCAATAATACCTAAATCTTTACCTTGAGCTTCAGCACACTCACGAGTACAGCCAGACACACCAAACTTCATCTTATGAGGAGTACGGATGCCTTTGTAACGGTTCTCGATCATCACGCCTAGGCCAACTGAATCTTGAACGCCGTAACGACACCAAGTAGAACCTACACATGTTTTCGCCATACGAAGTGCTTTTGCGTAAGCTTGACCCGTTTCGTAACCTGCAGCGATTAACTTCTTCCAGATTGCTGGTAAGTCATCTTTCTGAGCACCAAATAGGCCGATACGTTGTGCACCTGTGATCTTGGTGTACAAGTTGTATTCAGCAGCAACATCAGCAAGAACGCTTAGTGCTTGAGGTGTTACTTCACCACCCGCCATACGAGGGATTACAGAGTAAGTACCGTCTTTTTGCATGTTACCTAGGAAGTTGTCGTTGGTATCGTGCAGCTTCACTAATTCAGGCTTAAGGATGTGTTCACCCCAGCAAGAAGCAAGGATAGAACCTGCTAGAGGCTTACATACTTCACAGCCGTAGCCTTTACCGTATTTCTCTAATAGCTCATCGAACGTTTTGATTTCTTCGATGCGAATTAGGTGGAAAAGCTCTTGGCGAGAGTATGCAAAGTGCTCACACACGTCGTTCTTCACTTCAACACCAGCTTTAGCAAGTTCAGCGTTTAGTACTGAAGTCACTAGTGGAATACAACCACCACAACCAGTACCTGCGCCTGTTACTGCTTTGATATCACCGATTGTGTGGTGACCTTCAGCAACCGCTTGAGCGATCTTGCCTTTAGTCACATCGAAACAAGAACAGATAACAGCAGACTCAGGAAGAGAATCCGCGCCAAGTGTTGGCTTTTCAGCACCAGCATGAGCAGGAAGAATCAATGCATCTGGGTGTTCTGGTAGGTCGATTTCGTTCAGCATAAGCTGTAGAAGATCACCGTAGTCAGACGTGTCACCAACCATTACTGCACCAAGCAGCTTCTTGTTGTCTTCAGAAACGATTAGACGCTTGTAAACTTCTTGTTCTTCGTTTTGGTAAACGTAGCTCTTACAGCCAGGAGTACGACCGTTCGCATCGCCGATAGAGCCTACTTTCACGCCCAAAAGCTTAAGCTTCGCAGACATGTCAGCACCTTCAAATGTGCTTTCGTTACCAACAACGTGGTCAACCGCTACCGTTGCCATTTTGTAACCAGGAGCCACTAGGCCGTAGAACGTTTGGTTCCAAGACGCACACTCACCGATTGCGTAGATGTCTTTGTCTGTCGTTTGACAGTGATCATTAATCTCGATACCGCCACGTGGTGCAATACCCAGCCCCATTTGACGAGCAAGTTTGTCTTGTGGGCGAATACCAGCAGAGAATACGATGAAATCAGTTTCTAGCTCTGTACCGTCTGCAAAGCGCATTACGTTACGAGCTTCAGTGCCTTCAGGAGCAATCTCAAGCGTGTTCTTACTTGTATGTACGTTAACGCCCATACGTTCGATTTTTTGACGAAGTTGGTTACCACCCGCTTGGTCAAGCTGCTCAGCCATTAGCTTTGGAGCAAACTCAACAACGTGCGTGGTTACACCAAGAGCTTTTAGTGCGCCTGCAGCTTCAAGACCAAGCAAACCACCACCAACAACCACACCAGATTTAGAATTCTTAGCGGTTGCTTCGATAGCTTTCAAGTCTTCGATTGTGCGGTAAACGAAACAGTCTTTACCTTCGTTACCTTTGATTGGCGGAACGAATGGGTATGAACCTGTAGCAAGGATTAGCTTGTCGTATTGAATTTCACGACCAGTACTTGAGTAAACTGTTTTCTTTTCACGGTTAACGTTAATAGCACGCTCACCGATCAGCATGTTGATGCCGTGTTTCTCGTAGAAGCCTTCTTTAACTAAAGAAAGTTCGTCCGCAGTATGGTGTGAAAAGTAAGAAGAAAGGTGTACACGATCATAGGCTACGCGAGGCTCTTCACAGAAGACTGTGATGTCCATGTTAGCAACGTCTGTCTTCTCGACTAAATCTTCGATATAGCGATGGCCGACCATCCCGTTACCGATTACGACTAGCTTCATCTTGCTCATAAGAATTCCTGAAGGTTATATATTTCTTAACTGAGCGAATAATGAATTATGAAAGAAAATGAAAATATGATGTAAATCAATTACGAAATCGAACTACCCTAAAGGGGTAGGACAAAAGAGGTAGATCTGCTGATTTATCATACGAAGCAAACGAATAACCGTAGGTTTAATAAGGTTTAGCGGGGTTTTATATACACTTTCGTGCAGTAGATAAGATGTTGTAAAGTTTCACAATAGGTTAGCAGTAACACAAGTAAATGACAATCATTTTCATTTGTGGTCATAATAAGTGTAATAACTCATGAAAGCGTTACAGGATCATGAGCAACTATGTATAAATATGAAGAATTTAATGACGCAAAAGACAGTCGCCCTTTTCCATTCCCCACTCATTCCACTCACAAACGGCGCAATTGGTTAACAGATGCTGTTGGTTGTTTAGCAAATGATAGGTTTACATAAGGAAAAGACCGGCACAAAAGTGATCTGATATAGCTTGTTCCTAGTGGTGCTACTGATTAGAGAGCATACGTGGAAGTTTGAACATAGCATGAGGGTTTAGAATTTCAGATAGCAAAAAGGCCAGCATTTCTGCTGGCCTTTCAACTTTGAATAGTGGAGGCGCCTCCCGGAGTC